>NZ_JBMDWJ010000176.1:0-24818 GCF_048595215.1 Siphonobacter sp. | reverse complement strand
TAACTTCCCACCGTCGACAAGGGGTCCGTGTGGTAAGCTTCTTTGTTGATACGAAAGACGTCCATGTACGTACCTAATGATTCCCCATTCAATCCGGCCGAGTACGTCTTCGGCTAAGGCAAAGCCTGAAACGGTATCCAGTACGGCAAGCGGCGACTGGGCTTCCTGTTCGCTGTTGGCGGGGCTGCTGTACGCTTCGGCAACCGGGGCTTCGAATGATCCCATACTTCGTAGCGGTGGCGTAGGCCCGGGTTCCTCGGTTCGCTCGGCGTAGGCTAATTCGGGCAGGGGGGTATGCAACCAGCGACTAACCAATTCCGACCGACCATCGAAAACGTTTAGACTGTGCCGGAGTAAGCGTTCCAGTAAGAGCAAACGCTCGCTGGCGGCCAGGGAAAGTACCTCCGAGGGAGTTTTCCCGTGCAGACCCCGGACGGACATATTCAGTACGTGAGCCATTTCCTTGTCGCTTAGGCCGGCAAGGGCGGCTACTTCGTCCACCCGGGCACGCAGTACGCCTTGCCGGGCTTGTTGGATCAGATGCGTTACGGGCAAAACAGCTTGCATAGAATGATTTCACTAGTGTATGGTAAATATACACACACACGAGTGAAAAAATTCCATTTTGTCGTATTCTTTTCCTGGGAAGGTAAAAATCGTTGCGTTAGGACGAACAAAAAGCAACGAAAGGACGAGTAAACACGGTAAAGCTTTCCCGTTGATAAGCCCCTGAGAAATTCTACAGGATATTATTCCAATCGAAAATGCGGATTATAGATGATTCCCAGCGTATTACCAAAAGGATCCTGTACCGTGGCTACGAAAATGCCGCCGCCTACTTCCTGGGGTTCTTCTAAAGATTTTGCTCCCTTTTCCAGCAGCGATTGATACACCTCGGTGATGTGCTCAACACCCCAGTACGTGACGGGCGTACCCTCGGCGGGTGCTAGATGCGGGTCCAGGCCTAATTCATAACCGCCGACATTGTAGCCCACGTAAAAAGGTTCATCGAAATACGGAGCGATTCCTAAAAAATCGGTGTACCAGGCCTTGGTCTGTTCCAGATCAGGAGCGGCGTAAATGGTGGTTCGGAGGCCTAACAGCGGAGATGCCATGCGTTAGCGGTTAAGTGAGATGACGAGGAGAAAAACTAGAATGAGACGCCAAGATAGCAAACCTGCCTTTTAATGAAAGATACTCTCTCGAAACGTTTGCACGAAAAAGTGCATCGTCTACTCGCTTTAATGTAGAGAAGAACCATGCAGGATGAAACTTTCTGAAAGCAATCTGAATTCCTTCGGATGGCGATCAAGTAGGAGAAAGGATCCGTAGGCTCCACGATTAAACGGGGAGCCTGTATACAACGCGAGTAATTAATTACGTATGAAACGGGGCAGGTCGCTCGGATAGAGGAATGCAAACGAAAGCCAGGCTATGAAAGATACAAAAGGCTTACTACAAGAGATTAGGCATCACGATACGCTGGTGTTAACCGTTAATGAAAACTGTACGAAACCTCCACCGGAACGAGTTCTACAGACGCTGCTGCAACCCCATAAGTTGTCCTACTACTATTTTGTGTTCATGGATCAGGGAGCCGCCACGTATAGGACGGATTTGCAAAACGTGATTCTATCGGACAGCCAATTGTTGATGGGCTTGCCTAATCAGGTTTTCGCCAATTCGTATTCCCACGTCCGGACTCAACATTTTAAGGTTGGTTTTGATGAAACCACGCTGGCCTTGTTACCGCAATCCTATTCGTTTCTAGTCAATCCTAATAATCTAAGTACCATCACGTTCGATCCCGTGGCCAAGCAGCGGGTTAAGGCGGTATTGGCCATGTTGTTTCAATTGCTTCATGTTTCAGAACGGCGGGCGGATGTACCGATCCTTTTGGCCTATTTAAACGCCCTTTTAACGGAATTCAACAGTGCCTACTTCGAGCAGAGCCAGCAGGAGGTACGTTCAAATCCCAGATTGGCCAAATATGCGGCCTTCAAACAGGTGGTGGAAAACTACTTAACCGAACAACCGGAAATCCATACCATCGCGGAAGAATTGTCTCTGACCCCGAGCGGTTTGTACAGCGTGGTGAAAGAATGTTCAGGCGTTTCGCCTAAGGAATGGATTACTAATCGGTTGATACTGGAAGCCCAACGCAAACTACAGTACTCCAGCGTTTCAGTCAAAGAGCTAGCCTACGAGCTGGGCTTCAATGATCCCGATTATTTTTCGCGGCTATTTAAAAAAAGGACCGGCAAAAGCGTCCGTTCCTATTTAACGGAAGGGCACGATTTGTCCGGTAAATAACATGATTAGTCCAGAAGCCCTGGGTAGAAGCCCGCTACTTTCGCATCGTAAGTTTTAAACGGTTCAAACGATGAAAGTAGCATTAGTAACAGGAGCCAATAAAGGCATTGGGCTGGAAGTAGCCAAACAGCTGGCTCAAAAAGGATTTCAGGTGTACCTCGGAAGCCGTGACCTGAATAAAGGCCTACAGGCCGTAGAAAAACTCCAGGCAGAAGGATTCAGCAACGTCGAAGCGATCGCCCTGGATGTGACGGACGAGGCCTCGGTTCAGGCCGCTCGCGTGCGTATCGGTCAGCAAACGGAGGTTTTGGATATACTGGTCAACAACGCCGGTATTTCGGGAGGGTTTGAACAATCCGCTTTGGGCTCACCCATCGAGCAGTTTCAAACCGTGTACGATACCAATCTATTCGGCGTAATTCGAGTAACGCAGACATTCATTGATTTGCTGAAGAAAGCCGCTGAGCCGCGAATCGTCAATGTCAGTACCAGCATGGCTTCCCTTACGCTGGCCGCTGATCTGACTTCGGAGAGCTATCCCACCCGCTTTGTGGCGTATCAATCTTCGAAGACAGCCCTGAACATGTACACAATCAATCTGGCGTACGAGCTTCGCCATACGCCCTTCAAGGTGAATGCCGTTTGTCCCGGTTATACGCAGACTGACTTTACGAATCATCACGGGACCAGTACGGTGGCCCAGGCCGGCGAACGCATCGTTAAATACGCAACGATCGGATCGGATGGACCAACGGGTAAATTTTTCAGTGACGAATACTTCCCAGAACCGGCCAACTGTCCCTGGTAAAACCGAAACCCCACTAGGTACTCCCTGGTGGGGTTTTATACTTCTCTTAGGACTAATGCAGGGCATCTCCCGCTCGCGTTCCTTACCTTCGGATGTTCCCTTACTCCGCTTTTTTCACCGCCCGCATTTCCCGGATAAAGAAAACACCGTCATATGCCAAGTTCCAGGGAATGGCCGCGACGCGGCCTGGGATCGTAAAATGCATAGGTGATTTCATAAGAAAAGGTTCTTTGGGTGAATTATAGGTAGCGTTGTACAAAGAGAAATCCACAAAGCCGTAATGAATCTGCTCTGGTATCCAATTCTCGAATCCGTTTTTGTGGGGAGCCTGAACGGAAAACGTTGGTGCTCCCAATCGCCCGGCCGTTCCCTGGTACGAAGCAAAACCGAGGACATAGGTTTTCGTCGCCCAATCTCTGACAAACGCAGTACCCATGTTTTCAAAAATGACCTGATCGAATTGTTTCGCCTTGCTTTTGATGTGGTCGGTATACTTCATTACGTGCGTATTGGCCGCCCAGACGGTCACCTTTTCGTTTTTATATTTTTCATTCACGACATAGTTAAGATTCACTGCCATCGCTTGATCCCGTACCTGATTGGAGTTCCTAGTGAGGGCCTTCAGGTTTTCAACGACGATCTGCCAGTACGGGGAATCGTTGTTGACAAGCTGGGCCTGTCGTACTGTTTATAACCCGTTTTCCAGTACCTGAACCATTTCATTCGTAAAGACCTCGGGCTTACGGGGTTTAGCCAGTAAGGCGGCTACGGCTTCAAGGAAGGTTTGGTACGCGGCGGCCGAGACGAATGTTGCATTTACGTGGGTTTCAACCAGGTGTTGATTCAGGTCTTCTTTCAGGTGCTGAAAGCTGTACGTCTGAAAAAGCTGGGAATCAAAACCCGTAATCTGCAAGGGGTGCTGAGTTTGGAAGGTGTGCGGGATGTAGTTTTCGAAGAGGTACTGACAGGCATCACTACGCGTCCAGATGGGAAAAATGTTTTCTCTAAAAAAAGGGATAAGGGTCTCGGAGCTTTTCGCTACTTCATCCCAGCCTTTCGTTAAGCCATAAAAGTCACTTTCAAAGGCAAGTACATTAAAGCCCTTCTGTTCGTGGAGGTATTTGATTAAACGGGTTTTGGCAAGGAAGGTCGTTGCGTCCCCGTGATCCTGTTCGCCCAGCATTACTACGCGGGCATCACCAATGGCCTTGCCAATCGGTTCTAGGTCCCTGTAGTCGGTAGCAGAAGTATTCACATGCTCAATGTTGACCGTATGTTCAGTGACATATTTTGTAATAGCCTGACTAAAGCAGGGTAAGGCCAGAAGAAGCGAAAAGGTGGTAAAAAGTACTGCTTTCATCGCAAGAAGATAAGGATAGGCGTAGTAAAAAACAGCGATTCTTGTCTAAAGGACGTCTCGAAAATGAGGATGCGGTTTAGGTAGGAGAGGTTGCATGGAGTTAAGGATAGAATGGGTTTGAAAGGTTTAGGCACAACTCTTTTTATACCGATTGGAGTTAAAATCGCTACGATGGACCTCAATCGATTTATAGAAGCTCAGGAAGAAGAGTATGCTCAGGCTTTATCCGAAATCAAAAGGGGACGCAAGCGGAGTCACTGGATGTGGTACATTTTTCCGCAGTTGAAAGGGCTCGGATCCAGTCACATGGCCCAGCACTATGGCATTGCAAACCGGGCGGAGGCTGAGGCCTACATACAACATCCCGTACTGGGCCCTCGTCTCATCGAAATTTCTCAGGCCTTGCTGAAACTTCCAACTTCCAATGCTACGGCGGTTATGGGCAGCCCCGATGATCTGAAATTACGTTCCTGCATGACTTTATTCGCTACACTCGACGCAAGTGATCCGGTGTTCCAGCGAGTATTGGATAAATTTTATCAGGGAGAAGCGGATGCCCAAACCCTACGCCTACTGAACCAGTCAGGCAGAGAGTAAAAAGTACCCTGCTTACATAAAACTACGAAATATCGTAACGGCAGTATTCTTCTTGGTTATTGTAAACTACTGAAAATCAGTAATTGGTTCGAGTGGCATAGGAATTGGACTCGTAAGAGTAAACAAACCAATTACTATGAAACCATCACCTAACCTACTCGCTCCCGACAATCACGCCTTGGTACTCATTGACTTCGAAGGTCAGATGGGATTCGCTACCCAGAGCATTTCCCTGAGTGAACTACGAACCAACACGGCCATCGTTGCGGGGGCTTCCAAAATCTTCAACGTCCCAACGGTGGTAACGACGGTAGCCGAACAATCTTTTTCCGGACCGGTATTTCCCGAAATTGAAGAGTACTATCCGCAAGCCACTTCCAACTACATCGACCGAACCAGTATGAATACCTGGGAAGACGAGGCGGCGTATCTGGCCATTACCGGAAAGAATAAAAAGAAGCTGGTACTGGCTGGACTCTGGACGGCCGTTTGTATCGTAGGTCCTGCTCTTTCGGCGATGGAAGAAGGGTACATCGTATACGTCATTACGGATGCCTGCGGTGACGTCAGCCCCGAGGCTCACGAACGGGCTATTCAGCGGATGGTACACGCGGGCGTGAAACCCATCACCTCCATTCAGTATCTGCTGGAATTGCAACGTGACTGGGCCCGTCAGGAAACCTACCAGGCCGTAACGAGTCTGATGAAAAAACACGGCGGAGCCTACGGAATCGGAATCCAGTACGCTCATACCATGCTTGCTCACTAGTCAACCTTTCATACTTTGTTTGCTCGATACCGAAACAGCTGGCTGCTGCTGATGGGGTTATGGCTGACCGGAAAAGCGACGGCTCAGGGCTTTAAGCTGATGCGATTTGACGAAACGTACGCCTACGATTCAACCGGTTCGTTTTACGGTCGTCTGAAACACCTGCCCCTGACGAAAGGCGTGTACGTCTCTGTAGGCGGTTCGGCCCGGGTCGAATACGTCGATTTTCACAATGAAGACTGGGGTCGGCTCGGCATTGGTCATAACGCCTTCCTGTTGCAACGCTACGACGTCCACGCGGATGTACACCTGGGCCGTCGCTTGCGAATGTTCGCTCAGCTCCGCAGTGCCTGGGAAGGGGGTCGCAAAAACGGTCCCCGACCCATTGACGAAGACCATCTGAACCTACAGAATCTGTTTGTGGATGTAACGGCTTTCGAAAAAGACCAGCGAAGCCTTGTACTACGGGCGGGAAAACAGGAGCTGGACTACGGCAGCGGTCGGCTGATTTCGGTACGGGAAGGCCCCAACCTTCGGCTGTATTTTACGGGAGCTAAAGTCATGTACCGTACCTCTCGTTTACGCTGGGATGCCTTTGCGATGATGGCCGATACGGTCAAAACCGGGGTGTTTGATAACAAACCCACCCGAAGCCCGAACCTCTGGGGTAGCTACGCAACCCTCATCATACCCCAAATGGGAAACCTGGACGGCTATTATCTGGGAATACAGCGGGAAGGGGCCGTATTTGAAGAAGGGACCGCTCGTGAACTTCGTCATACCATCGGTGGTCGGTTCTGGAAATATGGGGGTGGGTTCATTTACAACCTGGAATGGGCCTACCAGTTTGGCCGCTTTGGTCCGGGGCGGATCAGTGCCTGGACGGGCTCCGTGGACCTGGGCTACTCGTTTGAAACGACGCCCGGTAAACCGACGATTAACCTTCGCCATGACTACATCTCCGGGGATCGGAAGGCGGGTGATGGCAACCTACAAACCTTCAATCCCCTGTATCCCAAAGGCGGGTACTTCGGCTTTAGTCCACAAATAGGTCCGGTGAACCTGATTGATATCCATCCTTACGCCACCGTTAGTCCCAGTAACCAATGGACGATTCAGGCCGATGCGGTTTTCAATTGGCGGTATTCCCTCGGTGATGGCGTGTACCGACCCAGCGGCGGTTTTAACCTGGGTAGTCGGGGGGCCAGCGGGCGATACATCGGTACGGCCTGGCTGTTGAGTACGGTGTACGCCTTCTCCCGCTTTGTGTCGGCGAACGTGGGCATTCAGTATTTCCAGACCGGCTCTTACCTCAACGAAATCATACCCTTCACTAAAAATGGAATTTTCATCAATGCCAGAACTGCTGTCAAGTTTTAACCGAAACGCTCGCCCGTCCTGGGTCGGCTTCATGCTGACGTTTATGCTGCTTGTGAACCTGAATGTTCAGGCTCAAACGACCGCTACTTCGCCCGTTGGTACGCGGAAAACCTGGGGCGTTATCGATGGTATAACCATTGAAGGGCTGGTACAAGGCCCGTCGGCGGCGGAA
The DNA here is from genome assembly GCF_048595215.1 of Siphonobacter sp. Taxonomy (NCBI): domain Bacteria; kingdom Pseudomonadati; phylum Bacteroidota; class Cytophagia; order Cytophagales; family Cytophagaceae; genus Siphonobacter; species Siphonobacter sp. Next base: position 17,419 of record NZ_JBMDWJ010000176.1, on the reverse strand, counting down.
AGCTCCCTACAAGTTGCCTGCCTTTTTGAATATACCGAAGACGATATTTTCAAGTCGCCGCCCGCCTTGCCCCCCGCTCTAAACGGACTCGTACACCTGGATGAAGCACTGAAAGGGCAACTCACCGAAATCCGTAAAAGCGGCCGATTTGCCGGTCATGCCCTGGAAACCCTATTGCTTACGCCTAAAGCCGGAAGTATGAAAGCCCCCCGGGTACTGCTCATCGGTTTAGGCGATCGGCAAGCCTTTACTCCAGAACTCATGTCGCAGGTGGGAGCGGTTGCCTTGCGGGAAGCGGTGCGTCTGGGCGTAAGTCATTTTGCCTTTGCCAGTGACTTAAAGGACGCGGGCATCGACTCGCCCACGGCATTGGTGGCCGAAAAGGTTACGCAAGGTATCGTGGGAGCCTACCGCAGCGAGCTGTACCTGAAAAGCAAGGGGTTGTCAACGTTTAAACCCGTGGCGAAGGTAACCCTGCTGGCCGGACCTGCCTTCTTTACCACGGCGGGCGAAGGCATTCAAAAGGCTCTTTCTTCCCTTCAATCCAACTAGCCTCATGAAAGCAGATCTCATTCTTTACCACGGAAAAATGCATACGGTGGATCGGGCTCAACCTGCCGCGACGGCCGTAGCCATCAAGGACGGACGATTCGTAGCCGTAGGGGACGATGCCACCATTTTGAATGCGTACCAGACGGACGATACGCCAACGATCGACCTACGGGGCAAACGGGTCATTCCCGGTCTGAATGATTCACACATCCACTTGATTCGAGGTGGATTGAATTACAACCTCGAACTACGCTGGGATGGGGTTTCGACGCTGGATCAGGCCCTGTCGATGTTAAAAGCCCAGGTTGAGCGGACGCCATCCCCCCAGTGGGTACGGGTCGTAGGCGGCTGGTCGTACGTACAGTTTGCCGAGCGACGCCTGCCAACGCTGGATGAAATCAACACCATTGCACCCGACACGCCGGTATTTCTCATGCACCTCTACGACCGGGCTTTGCTCAACCGGGCGGCGTTGCGGGCGATTGGTTTTACGAAAGATACGCCGGCACCCGTGGGGGGCTATATTGAACGGAATGCCTCGGGTGAACCGACGGGACTACTGTTGGCGACGCCCAATGCCATGATTTTGTATTCGACGCTAGCCAAGGGTCCTACCTTGTCGTATGAGTATCAGGTGAATTCAACCCGACATTTTATGACGGAGCTGAACCGCTTCGGGATTACCAGCGTCATTGATGCCGGCGGCGGCTTTCAGAATTATCCCGACGATTACCGGGTCATTGCGGAACTGCACGAAAAGCAGCAACTAACCGTACGGATTGCCTATAACCTGTTTACGCAGCGACCGGGCCATGAATACGAAGATTTTGAGCACTGGACCGCCACGGTACCGCTCCGGCAGGGGGATGATCACTACCGCCACAACGGGGCGGGTGAAATGCTGGTATTTTCGGCGGCTGATTTCGAGGATTTCCTGCAACCCCGGCCCGATCTGGCCCCCAACATGGAAGCCGATTTAGAGCGGGTCGTACGACTACTGGTTGAAAAACGCTGGCCCTTCCGTCTGCATGCTACGTACAACGAAAGCATCAGTCGTTTTCTGGATGTCTTTGAAAAGGTGAACCGGGAGATGCCTTTCAATGGTTTGCCCTGGATGTTCGACCACGCCGAAACGATCGATGAACGTAATATCGAACGCGTAAAGCGACTCGGGGGCGGTATTGCCATCCAAAGCCGGATGGCTTTTCAGGGCGACTTCTTCGTGGATCGCTACGGAGCCGTCGCCGCTGAAGCGACGCCACCCGTCAAACGCATGCTTGAAACGGAAGTGCCCGTTGGCGTAGGTAGTGATGCGACCCGCGTGAGCAGCTATAATCCCTGGCTGGCCTTGTACTGGCTTATCGCGGGAAGAACGGTGAGTGGCCTGCCCATTTATTCGGAACAGAATCGACTGGAACGGGAAGTAGCCCTCGAATTGTACACCCGGGGAAGTGCCTGGTTTTCCAGTGAACAGGCGAATAAAGGCAGTATCAAGGTAGGAATGCTGGCCGATCTGGCCGTACTCGACCGCGACTTCTTTCGCGTACCCGAGGCCGACATCAAAGACATTGAATCGATTCTGACCATTGTTGGGGGCCGGATTGTTTACGCCAGAGATACGTTCATTGCCCATGCCCCGCCCACGTTGCCGGTATTACCCGACTGGTCTCCGGTGGCCTACGGGGGCGGCTATGTTTCGTCATCGGCTCAGAAGTCGTCCGTAGCCCATTCGGACGCTGCGTCGGCTATTCACGTCTGCAAGGGTAGTTGTCAGGTGCACGGCCACGATCATAACGTCGCCCGGAAGAGTACCATTCCTGTTAACAACTATACGGCTTTTTGGGGCGTACTGGGTTGTTCCTGTTTCGCCTTTTAATTCGCCAGTCATGCAAGAATTAGTCCGCTGGCTGTTGTACTCCGATCTGGGTAAGACCACCTTCAATGCTGCTCTGCTGGTATTTCGGGTACTGCTGGCACTGGAACTGTTTCGGGTACACGGTCTGAAAAAATTTCGGCTGGAGAACGGCCAGCACGAACAGGTCCCCAACCCGCTACACTTGCCCACGGCACTGAATCAGAGCATTGCAACGCTTTCCGATACCGTAGTGCCTTTTCTGATCATGCCGGGCATACTGACTCGTCTGGTTGTATTGCCTACGCTGGGCGTTACGGCGATTGGTTACTTCGTCGTGCACCGAAAAGACTCGATCGAAGTGCGGGATGTGCCTTACATGTACACGCTTAGCCTGCTTTTACTACTGGTGCTCGGGCCCGGTTCCTTTTCCGTTGATCACTATTTGTTTACTAGATTTTTTACTCCTTAATCCCTGACACATGGAAGCTTCCATTGGTATTAAACCGGCTTATCTGGCCGAAGTCGCTCATTCTTTAGGCAAAGTACTGGCCGATGAATACGTCCTGTACACGAAAACCCGCAAAGCTCACTGGTGTGTGACGGGTCCCGATTTTCACAGTAAACACCTGTTTTTTGAAAGTCAGTACCAGCAATTGGAAGAGATCATTGATGAGGTCGCTGAACGCATCCGTACGCTGGGACACTTTCCGCCCGCAACCCTGAAGGAGTTTCTGCAACTCACGCATTTGACCGAGCAGTCGCGGGAGAAAAATGATTCATTGGGCTTTATCAAAGAATTACTGGCCGATCACGAAAGTATTCTGATTCACCTGCGGGAAAACATCGACGGCTACGCCAATGCCCTGCACGATGCGGGCAGTAGTGATTACATTACGGGCCTGATGGAAACGCACGAGAAAATGGCCTGGATGCTACGGGCTCACCTGGAGTAAAATCGTTTATCACGCATGAATGAACCAAAACACAGTATTCATTGGGTAACTTTTTTGCTATCCTGGATTGCCGGGTATTGCGATACGGCTACGTTCGTGGCAGCAGAGGGCATTTTTTCGGCTCACGTCACGGGTAACTTCATCGTATTTGCCGCCCAGGCCATGTCCGGTGGGTTGGGTACGGCCTGGGTCAAACTACTAACGTTCCCGGTGTTTGTCGTCGCGGTGATGCTGGGGGGCTGGCTCGCGGAAGGGAGTACCCAACGCTATAAACTCTTACTAATTGAAAGCATTCTTTTGGTCGGATGCGGGCTGGCCGCCGTGTTCCTGCCGGGCCTGCTGGAAGAAAGATGGGCTGCCTATCTAATCGTCATGGGGGTAGTAGTGGCCATGGGTTTACAAAACAGCTTTGGAAAATTATTCGCCAAGGAAACCTTTGGTCCAACGACCATGATGACGGGCAACGTAACGCAAGCCGCTCTGGATCTGGGGGCTGTGCTACGACTGGGCCGTACCCGTGCCGAAAACGCCTGGCTGAGTTTGGGTCGCCAAGGGATTACCATCAGCGGATTTTTGTTCGGATGCTTGTTTGGGGCCTTATTGGCGAATTATTTTGGCCTCAGTGCCGTCCTCTTACCCGGAATGGCACTGCTGGTGTGTTACCTGCAAGGGAAACTTCATCAGAAAAAATTGAAGTATAAAAGCAGGCTTTCGATGGTATGAGAGGGAAATGGTGCTGGATTGTTGTAGGATTAGGCTTTTTGGGAAGCTGGTGTCAAGCCCAGACACCCAAAGAGCTGCCTGCACTGACGTGGGAAATGCAACGGGGAACGGCCGATACAGCGTCGATGCATTCGCTGTATCGCATAGGAGAATACTTTTTGAATCAACCTGACGCGAAGCCAGCCGAGTTGAATCAGGTCGTACGCATTTCCCAGCAAATGGAACAGTACAGCAAGAAAATCCGATACTGGAAAGGGCTGGGCGAAAGCCAGTTGTTACGGGCGAAAGCCCTGCGAATGCTGGGTAAATCCGATCAGGGACGGCTCAGTAGTCAGCGGGCCGTAACCTTACTGAGCCGCTACGGAACAAAAGTACTACAGGCGGAAGCGTTCGTTGAATTGGGGGGGACCTACGACAATACGGAAGCCGAATTGCCCACCAAAATCCGGTACTACGAAAAAGGAACGCAACTGTACCATGCATTGGGCAATACCTTGAAGGTAGCTCAACTCAAGGAATTTACGGGGGACCTGTACCACCTCAACCACGAGAATACGCAGGCCTTACGAGTATTAAATGAAGCATTGGCCCTGTATCAATCGGTGCATTACCCTCGTTTGCAGGGAATTTATGCTCTTTTAGGCGACGTCTACAATGAAATGGATCGCTTCGCTCTTTCGCTTCGGTACAGCCTGATGGCCGTGAAGGTGGGTGAGCAACTCAAGGATCAGGGCTCATTGATGACGGCCATTTACAACCGCATCGGTATTAACTATTACAGTATTCGGAATTTCGACGAAGCTTTAAAGTATTACAACAAGGGGATCGCTCTTTCCCGGCAGAATAAAGACACGGTTGGTATTCAAAACTTCCTGGTCAACCTGTCCGATGTGTTGTACCGCAAAGGGGCTAACAGGCAATCGCTGGATACCTTGAAAGCGGCGGTAGCGATCCGTCCGCTTTCGAATGCCTTTGATGTTTCCTACGTTTCCATGCAGTTCATGCACCTCTATTTAGTTTTGGGAGACGTAGCTAAAGCACGCGGCTACTATCAGAAGATTTTAACCGTTTATACGGATCCGGCTAATCCGGAAGTACTCAAGCAATCCATTCGGGGTTATCTGGTTCAGTACTTACAAATGCGGGGCCAGTACGCCGAATCGCTGCCCTACCTGCAACGGTTCTTCGAGCAGTTGCCGCAGTACCCGCTTTCCTTATCCAAGCGGACGGCTATGGCGTATCGCTACTTCAAGGCGGATTCGGCTTTGCACAACTACGAAGGAGCCATTCGACAATTCCAACGCTACAAATCGTACGTGGATTCGCTCAATACGCTGGAGAATGGTCGGCAACTGGGCCTGATTCAGGTACAGTATGAAACTCAGAAAAAAGATCAGGATATTAAACTGCTTCGCCAGCAGAGTGAACTACAAACGACTTCGCTGCAACGGGAAAAGGTCGTTCGCAATATGTTCCTGGCGGGCATCTGTATGCTGCTGATTTTTCTGGCTCTGATTTACAATCGCTACCGGCTTAAAAAGCAGTCGAACCAAAAACTCGAAGCTCAGCAGAACGAAATCAACGAGCAGAATGATCTGTTACGGAAAGTACTGGAGGAAAAAGAGTGGCTGCTCAAGGAGGTTCACCACCGAGTTAAAAACAACTTACAGATTGTCATTAGTCTGCTCAATACGCAGTCCCGCTACCTGGATAATGCCGACGCCGTAACGGCCATTCGCAGTAGTCAGCACCGGATGTACGCGATGTCGCTCATTCACCAGCGGCTGTACCAGACCGAAACCATGGGCAGCATCGACATGGGCTGGTACATGCAGGAATTGATGGGGTATATGAAGGAAAGTTTTGATATTCAACGACAAATTACTTTCCAGATCGATTGTGAGTCTATCGTTCTGGACGTTGTACAGGCCGTACCGCTGGGGCTGATCTTAAATGAGGCCGTCAGCAACGCCATCAAATACGCGTTTCCGGCGGGCCGCAGTGGAACCATCACGGTATCCTTTAAACGGAACCCCGTAACCGGTTGTCGGCTCCTCATTACTGACGACGGTGTAGGATTCCCCCAGGGCTACAAAGCGTTCGAATCGCGTTCGCTGGGCATGAGTCTCATGCAGGGTTTAAGTCAGCAGTTGGACGGAAATTTTGAAATCGAATCGAGTGAAGGGGGGGTAAGGGTCCGCGTCGATTTCACCTGTAGAAATTTTATGGAGTCAAGTAACCGAACCAACCGATGGGAAACCCAGAACATATCCTGATCGTTGAAGACGAATTTATTGTTGCTAACGATTTACGTCATATTTTAGAACACGCTGGCTATCGCGTGAATGGCATTGCTGCCTCCGTCGAACAAGCCCGTCGGCTGATCAAAGACAATCGACCCAATTGGGTACTCCTCGACATTATGCTGACGGGTAGCCTGACTGGCATTGACCTGGGCCACGAATTGCTGGCGGCGGGCATTCCCTTTCTGTACATCTCGGCCAATACCAATCAAAAAACGCTGGAAGCGGCTAAGGTTACGCAGCCGTACGGTTTTCTGGTGAAACCATTCCGGGAGAAGGATCTGCTGGTGATGCTGGATATTGCCCGTTACAAATTCAGTCTGGCCCATCCGCTACCGACCATACAGCCCCAGGCTGCGGCTGGCGGTATGGTAGGAATTATTGGCCAGAGCGGCCGAATTACCAAAGTACTGGAACAAGTACGGCTAGTCGCTCCGAGTGATACGTCGGTGCTCATTACGGGCGAAAGTGGTACGGGCAAAGAACTGATTGCGAAGTCCATTCACCGCTTGTCCCGGCGAAGTAAAGCCCCTTTTGTTACCGTCAACTGTGCCGCTTTACCCTTAAACCTGATCGAATCGGAGCTTTTCGGCTACGAAAAGGGAGCCTATACGGGAGCCAATCAGAAGCGGATTGGGAAATTCGAACAAGCTCAGGGAGGAACCATTTTTCTCGATGAAATCGGTGAATTACCCCTGGAAGCTCAAGTAAAACTGCTGCGGGTTTTACAGGAAAAAGAAATCGAACGTTTGGGGAGTGAAACCTCCATCCGCGTGGATGTACGCATTCTGGCAGCGACCAACCGGGTACTGGAGAAAGAAGTAGCCGAGGGCCGCTTCCGACTAGATTTATACTACCGGCTCAGCGTATTTCCCATTGAGCTGCCGCCCTTACGCGAAAGGCAGGAGGATATTCTGCTACTGGCGAATTACTTTTTAAATCAGTTTTCTACCAAGTTGGATCGTCAGCCTTTGACTTTTGGTCCCGAAGCAATGCAACAGTTGGTGGCTTACACCTGGCCGGGAAACATTCGGCAACTTGAGCACCTGATCGAACGGCACGTGCTGATGACCAGCGAACGAATGATTACGCGAATTCAGCTACCGCCCGATTCGCCGGTCCATTCCCACGAAATTAAAACGATGGAAGAACTTGAACGGGACCATATTTTGCATACGCTCAAAACCTGCCAGGGAAAGGTATCTGGTCGGGGTGGAGCGGCGGAGTTGCTGGGACTACCCGCTCAAACACTCTATACGAAAATGAAGCGACTGGGTATCAAGCTGGATTTTTACTGAGGATCCAGATTCAGCTTTTAGTTCAGTCTGAAAACGTATAGTATTGACCGTTTATAAGGCGATGGACTTTCCCTGGCAACTATTTCAGTGACCATCTATTCTGGAAGCATTATGGAAAAGGAAACGGCCCGGATGGAGGCCTTTAGCGATGGAGTCTTTGCAATTGCCATCACCCTACTGGTTCTGGATGTGCACGTACCGGAACAGGTGATTAGTAAAGCGGCATTGCTAACAGAGCTGCGGGGGAGCTGGCCGTATTACCTGGCCTTTCTATTGTCGTTTTCCAGCATTTACATCATGTGGGTGAATCACCACAAACTTTTCAAGCAGATTTACAAACGCAACTCAGCGATTACGTTTCTGAACGGGTTTTTATTACTGTTGGCTACGAGTGTTTCGTATCCAACGGCTTTATTAGCCCGTTACTACGACAGCCCAGCTCAAGCACTGGTGGTACAACTCTACACCGGATTATTTGTACTCATCACGCTAACGTATACCTTACTTTGGACTCTGGCTAGTAAACACCAAGACCTCCTACGCCCCGATTTGACGCCCGAGGCCATTACTCAGATCAAACATACGTATCGCTGGGGCGTGGCGGGGCATAGTCTGGCTTTCGTTACGGCCTTTGTTGCCCCACCACTGGCTTTACTGCTAAGTGCCGCTTTGTGGACCTACTGGGCCTTTACTTCCGGTCGGCTGGAATTGACTCATCCGAAAGTCTAAGGTTTACTGCTGGGCCACGTGTGCTTTCCGAATCCCCAGTTTCTGCATCTTTGAAATCAGGGTCGTCGGCGGTAAACCTAACTGCACCGCCGCTCCGTTGGCTCCCGAAATTCGCCCCTTACAGTGTCTGACTACAGCGAGTATGTACCTCCTTTCCATTTCATCCAAGGGGAGTATGGTTAGTCCTTCCGGAGGCGGAGCGGGTATGGCGGGGATTGGTACTTCCTGAATGACGGAGGCGTTGGTTACTAACACACTCCGTTCGATGAGGTGCTCCAACTCCCGTACATTACCCGGCCAATGATAGGCCTGAAGCCGTTTCAGGGCTTGGGGAGCCAGACCCGTAATTTTCTTTCCTAAAGGCTGAGCATACCGTTCAATAAAGAGCGAAGCCAAAGCCGGAATGTCCGCTTGACGCTGACGAAGCGGCGGCAAATGAATCGGAAAGACGTGTAGACGGTAATACAGATCACTCCGAAACCGACCCGCTTGTACGTCTTTTTCCAGGTTTCGATTCGTGGCCGCAACGATTCGCACGTTGATGGGAATACTACCGCTACCGCCGATGCGTTCAATCTCCTTTTCTTGTAACACGCGAAGTAACTTAACTTGCAGATCGAGGGATAAGTCCCCAATTTCATCCAGAAAGAGGGTACTTTGGTGGGCCTGTTCAAACTTGCCAACCCGCCGTTCATTCGCTCCGGTGAAACTGCCTTTTTCATGACCGAATAATTCACTTTCGATCAGACTGGCGGGAATAGCCGCACAGTTGAGCTTAATCATCAATTTCGAGTGGCGGGAAGAGGCCTCATGAATGGCCCGAGCCATCACTTCCTTGCCGGTACCCGTCTCACCGAGGAGGAGTACGGTAGCATCCGAGGGAGCCACCTGGGCAATGGCTTGAAAAACGCCCTGCATCGCTTCGGAACCTCCAACCATCGCTGTGGAAGGCGTACCCGTTTCACAACCAATGGTTCGATACGTTGGTTTTTCGTCGAGTTGTTGTTTGTACTGCTCGATTTCGGTCCGTTGCCGCTCTAGGTTTTCCTGAGCCAGGATACTGAAAACACCCATGCTGAGCTGAGCCGCAAGAGCCTTAAGTACAGGAAAATTTTCGGGAAGAAACGCACCCGTTTGGGGAGCATAAATGTACAGAACTCCCAGGAGCCGCTGGCCCGTACATAGGCGGATCAGTACCATTTCCCGAATGCCCACGTTGTACCAGGGGATGATATACGATGGACGATTCGTACGACGGACGACTGTTCCCAGTGAGAAAACGACGGGTTGTTCGGATTCCAGGGCTACATTAAAAAAGCCATCCTGAATCGGAAGGGCTTCGTGCTGAATGGGGCTGACAGGAGTTCGGGATTTGATCGTCTGCTCCTGGGTATGCAAAAATGGCGAATGGGTACAGCCGTCTTCGTTGATCAGACCAAGGGTATAATAGTTTCCGCCAATGAGTGGAAGCAAAGATTCAGAAACGATGGACTGTAGATCGTGACGATCACGAGCAGCGGCGATGTGAGTACTAACCGCCAGCAGGGCAGTCTGCTGGACTTCTTTCTGCCGTAGCTGGGCTAAAAGATCAGTCTCGGAGGAAAAAGTAGAAAAAGTAGCAGAGACAGAGGGCATAGGATTCTAGGTGAAAGGACGGCGAAACAAGGGTCTGCAAGTTACAAAATACGTGAATCCATTACTGCTGAACGGGCCTTCTATACGCGAGGTAAATTTATCGTTTGTAGGGAAGCCGTACATAAATTTACGGTATTTCGTAGAATAGAATCAAGTAAAAAGTTTGTAATCGATTGTTAATCAGTAGGTAGATCGTACGGCATGGGGTTTGAATTCGTTTAGGCGATCTTATCACACAAGTAAACCAAATCGTAATGTCTGCTCAAACCGATCAACTGCCAAGCATTCTTCCCGTCGCTAACGATCCCGCTCTTTCGGTACAAACCAAAGCTTTTCTCGAAGCTCTCAATGCTCCCGGTGGTCCCGGACTGGAAACCCTATCGCCCGCCGAAGCCCGACTGGTACTCGTGAACGCTCAGGCATCTGTAACAGTGGATTATTCGGGCATTGAAGAATCCGAAAAAACGATTGTGGCCGATGGGTACACGATCAAACTTAATATCGTACGGCCCGAAGGAAACTCCGAGAAACTTCCCGTTTTCATTTTCATCCACGGCGGTGGCTGGGTACTAGGCGATTATCCCACCCACAAACGAATGGTTCGCGATCTGGTCGTTTTATCGGGAGCCGTGGGCGTATTCGTCAATTACACGCCATCACCGGAAGCTCAGTATCCGCAGGCTATCAATGAAATTTACGCCGCTACCAAGTGGGTCGCTGAAAATGGAGCCGACCTTAACGTGGATGGTAGCCGCCTGGCCGTCGTAGGCAATAGTGTAGGAGGTAATATGACGGCGGTTACTTCCTTGAAAGCCAAGGAAAACCAAGGTCCCGCCATCAAAGTACAGATTCTGTTCTGGCCGATTGTTGACCACAATTTCGAACGCGAAACCTACCAGCTATACGGACAGGATCGTTTCCTAACGACGCCCTTGATGAAATGGCTCTACGATCAGTACACGACGAATCTTGCCGAACGGGATGAGATTTATGCTTCGCCTATTAAGGCCACACTTGAGCAGTTGAAAGGCTTACCGCCCACGTTAATTCAGGTGGCCGAAGGCGACGTACTCCGCGAGGAAGGCGAGGCTTTTGGCCGCAAGCTCGACGAAGCGGGTGTCCCCGTTACGACGATTCGTTACAACGGTACGATTCACGACTTTGGCATGTTAAACGGGCTGGCTACTACACCGCAAGCCAAATCCCTGTTCGTACACGCGGCGGCTGAACTGAAGAAGTACTTGTTCTAAAAGCCTTTTACCGAGCCATTCGATAGAAAACAACTCCTAACCAAAGCAATATTTTGAAGGCACAACCTTCCTTTGATACCGCCCTGGAGGCCATGCAATGGCTTCAGCAGCAGGGATACCAGCGGGATTTTAACCTTGATACCGACTGCCTCAAAGCCGCTGATCTTCGTTTGAAGCCGGAGGACTTTGAAATTGATTACGTTTTTCGGTTTGAAGGTGATACGGATCCGGCGGACGAAACCGTAATCTACGGCATTGCTTCGCCCGCCTTGGGTGAATATGGAATCTTGGTGAATGCCTATGGTATGTATGCGGACAGTCTTACCAATGAGATGGTACAAAAGCTGAGTTAATCCCGGACCATGAGAACCATGAAGAAGCGGTTACGAGAAAGTAATACCCGTTTGGCGTACGGTAACCGTTGATGAGTCCCAGACCGACGTTGGTCTGGGACTTTTTTGATCGCTAGTGTTGACGGTTATAAACCGCGGCAAATTCCGGAGCGAAGTCTTCCAGTTTTATGCTTCCCCAGGTCAGCGGCTTATTTTTTAAATATTCCTCTAGTAATACGCCGTTGTGTAGGCTGGCTCCCATGGCAACCAAGTTGGCGATGACATGAGGTGGCAAACCGGCTTGTTCCAGTCCCTGTTGCATGTGTTCATTCGAGCGAACCAGCCATTGCAGATCCGGCTTTCCCAGAGCTTTGCCCAATACCTGAGCAATTTCCTGGGCTGTACGTTCATCACTGATGACGTAACGTAGCGGAGAACCCGGTTTTACAAGCTCCTCCGCTGCCGCCGTAGCAATGTCTCGGGGAGCAACCAACGGGATCACATCATCACCGCCATAATTTGCGGCGATGAATCCAGCGGTTTTAATGAGGTCTATGAATCCGAACAGGTTATAATAAAAGTAACCCGGACGAAGGTGCGTAAGGTTTACTTCCGAAAGCTCATTGAGAAGGCCTTCCGCATGGTGAGAACCCAGAATAAAGCCCGTATCCCGATCCTGATCAGCTCCGTAACTACTCAGATGTACCACGCGTCTCACCCCTGATTTTCGAACGGCTTCGGCATAATTTTGACTGATTCGGCGGTAGTAGGCTACCTGATCCGTTTCCGTAAAATTGGGTGGAATCATGAGGAATACCGCGTCCTTTCCGGTAAAGGTGGCAGTTAGAAAAGCCGCATCTTCCAGGCAACCAATGGCGGCCGTAGCCTGTAGCGTTTGGATGGCGGCTTCTTTATTGGGGTTACTACTGATGACCGTAACGCTATGCCCCTGGGCTACCAAAGTTTCCGTTAGTGGTTTTCCGATGTGGCCTAACGAACCGGTAATGACTATTTGCATACGATGATTAGTTTTTTCTACAAAGGTCCTGCGTGCAGATGGTACCGATGTAGCCAAATCTTGGATGCTTGTAGCCGTATCTTCGCTAGTACTCGCCTATAGGAAAGACCGCCGAAATTCGAGCGGGGAAAGTCGGGTTTTGCTTTTAAATAACTTATTGAACGATTGGGAATGCTCAAAACCCAATTCGTAGGCAATTTCACTGACCGAATGATCCGTGGTCGATAATTTATCTTTCGCCTTTTCAATCAGCTTGTTTTGAATATGTTGTTGCGTACTAAGTCCCGTCAGTGTTTTGAGTAAGGCACTCAAGTAATTAGGCGATACGTGCAGAGCATCGGCCACCGAGGCCACTGTGGGCGGTCCTTTTTCTGCCAGGTTTGTCCCATTGAAATAATCCATCAACAGGACTTCCAATCGATTCAGTATCGTGTGATTCGTAACCTGACGGGTGATGAACTGCCGATGATAGAAGCGTTCCGCGTAAGTCAGGAGTAATTCCAGTTGGTGGAGGATAAGCTTTTGACTAAACGTATCCAAGGAAGCCTGGTACTCCTGTGCGATGTTTTGCATGAGGGTCGTGACTTGTACTTCTTCCTGCTGGGAAAGGTGTAGGGCTTCGCGAGTAGCGTAACTGAAATACTCGTACTGGCGGATGGTTTTGGCCAGCGGTGAAGACCACAGATAATCCGGATGAAGCAGCAGCAACCAGCCCGTATGTTGAAGCTCTTCTTCCACTTCAATGGAAAACACCTGCCCAGGAGCCATAAAGAGCATAATACCTTCGTCGAAATCGTAGGCCTGTTGTCCGTACTTGATCTTGCCGTTAAAATTCCGTTTTAGGGCAATGGAATAAAAGTCATGCGTATAGGTAGAAGGCTGATCGTCCGAAAGCCGCTTGATGGACTTAAAATCAATGATACTAAGCAGCGGATGGGCTGGCTGGGGAAGCTGCATCAACTGATGGTAAGCGGCAATGGTTTTAAGTCTACACGGTGTGTTCATGCCTTCCTGAAATTAACGCGTTGGTGCATACGTCCATCGGCCCCAGGCAACTAAAGCGGCCAGCACGGCAAAGATACAATTTACACCAATGAGCGATGCCTCGCCCCGGGCGATATGAAAAATACTGGCTGTCATCATGAGTACCACCACCCCCATGGCCGCTAGGGGTGTAAGTACCGGCTTTACGTGAAGCAACATGGGTAGTACCAGGCCCAGAGCACCGAGTACATCAACTAGGCCCGTAAGCGTTACCAGTGATCGGGGTACCTGAGCTGTCCAGGGCCACATCGTCGCTAAGGTATCGAGGGTTTGGAATAGCTTCATGCTGGCGGCCCAGAGCAGACTCGTGGCTAGTAGTAGTTGTACAAGCCAGAGGGTTACGTGCAGAATTCGGTTCTTTTTCATGTGCTGATTGATTTGTAATGGCACGAAACTAGGTAAGTTTGCTATCCCGTAGGAAGTACTATCCTGTGCGGTAGCACTTTCCAGTTGGATAGTAACGTACCCTTAAAACCCCGTGTGATGCTCACTAGCGAAGGTTGCCCTAGTACGATGTTATCGATTAAAGATGCCCTGGAGGCCCTGGAAGGGAAATGGAAATTGCTGATTTTGTTCGCTTTATCCTCTTCGGGACCTAAACGCTTTAAACAGATTTCCAAAGAGGTCGCCGGGATTACCGATAAGACGCTATCGAAAGAATTGAAATTGCTCGAATCGAATCAATTGGTGAAACGGGAAGTGCATGATACGTTCCCACCGACGGTTGAGTACTCCATTACGCCGCACGGCCTGTCGCTGGAGAAAGTGATCGCGGAGCTGCATTACTGGGGGTTGGCCCACCGGAAGCAGATTATTGGAAAGTAAAGAATGATTCGATTGATGAAAAGGGTTTTGTGTGATAGGAACCTCGTTTACCGTATACCACACTTACTCCAAGGATTTAAAAAATCAACCTAACCGGGAATTTTACAACTTCTAGGTAAGTTAAAACAGCACGATTTATTTTAGTGAGTGACTGGAGGACGACCTCCCCCACGCAGGGAATAGCATTCGGGACGGCCCGGCTTATTTGTACCAAGCCAACGTTATGTCCTGGATTTATTTAATTTTCGCCGGACTGCTGGAAGTCGTCTGGGCGTACTTCATGAAACAATCCGAGGGATTTTCTCGCCTTACCCCCGCTATCATCACCCTTATAGCCATGCTGGCCAGTTTCGGACTGTTATCCGTAGCCATGCGAACCTTACCCCTCGGTACAGCTTATTCGATTTGGACGGGCATTGGAGCGGTAGGGGCTTTTCTGGTGGGGATTATTTTACTGGGTGAGTCAGTTAATTTCACCCGTATTCTGGCTGCTGTGTTGATTATTGCGGGGCTGGTATTGATGAAAGTTTCTTCTGCAAATTGAGTCGAAAAGGTCCACCGTTTCTAGGGATTCTATCGTACAAAAAATAAACCCGGTCTTCGTACAAAGACCGGGTTTATTTTGTCATACTTAATCGTAATGCTACTGCTTGATCACTTTAAAGGTTTCTACCGTGCCGTTCGCAAATTGTAAACGTACCACGTACAAACCCTTGCTTAAGCCCTGCATGGAGAGCTGGCTACCGGGACTTGAGTTACGGTAGACGGTCGTTCCCATCGAGGAAAGTACCTGTACGGCCTGTAACTTGGTCTGATCCTTCACATTCAGCGTCAGTACATCCGCAACCGGATTTGGATACACGCTGGCCAGTGCGGCTAATTCAAAGGCAATACTTTGAGAACGGGTGAGTTCCGTGTAGCCATCGAAGTCAACCATCCGCAGGCGATAGTAGTTGATACCATTGGCTGGATCTGTGTCCAGGAAACTGTACCGTTGCTCCGAAGTACTGTTGCCTTTCGCAGCTACTGAACCAATGGTTCGCCAGCTACGCCCATCCAGACTGTGCTCCACTTCGAAGCTTTTCGTATTTTTTTCCTGTGCCGTAATCCAGGTTAGCAGAGCAGCATTCCCTTCCTTACTGACTTCAAAACGGGCCAGGGAGACGGGTAACGCCGAGGATACGGAACCAATGGCCAGGGCGGTAATCGTAGCACCGGTCGGAATAGTACCCGTGATCGTCCGGTCCTCCTGATTGCCCGTAGCGGTGGCTCCACCACTGAGGTCAATCCACTGCGTACCGTTCCAGCCCACTAATCGCAGGTTTTGAGCCGTAGCAAAGCCAGTCATGTCGGGCATGGCTACTTGTACATTCACTTGGTCCGCAGTACCCTGCACCGTAATCCAGTCCCACTGGCCAGCCGGGCTCACACTCATAATACCCGATCCTACCGCCGTGATGGGGTGCCTATTACCACCGTCGGAAGGGTCCGGCGTAGTGGTAGGATCACCCGTAATCCAGGCGACGGCATATTCATTGTCTCCCGTAGGAACGCTCAGCGTTTGTAGGGGCCGGTAGTCCGTACCACTGCCAACGGGGAAGAAAAAAGGAGTGCTTCCTCGTTTGCTGACGTACCCGTCGACGTGCTTGGTGTCACTGGCATTATTGTCTCCGTAAACCGCCGCTGTACCAAAATGGATGGCTCCGAGGCTAGTGGCACTCCGAACGGTAGTTGTGATGCCATTGTGGAAGTTTAAGGTACCCGCCACATTGATGCCCTGGCTATTGGTAATAGCCATCACATTGGAGCCAATGTTAAAGCGGAGATTGGCAAAGTTGGGAGCAATGGTCCCGGCAATAGTACCATCCCCCTGAGCTGCAAATAAGTCCAGACTGGACGTGCTGAGCCAGGCACCCCGGTTGTTGAAGAGCGAGTTGCCGTGCTCAAAGGTACTGTTATTGAGCAGGGTCATACTACCGTCCGCCAGAACAAAGAGTCCGTCGGGACTGTAGTCAGAAACCGTACCTCCGTCGATAGTGACCGGAGAACTACCCCCACCGAGGGTAGTGGATTGGGCCATCCCCGCCAATGGACTTAGCAGTAAAGCTAGAGCCGCACTGATCCAGGGGGTGACCGCGTATCGTTTAGAAGTTGAATGCATAGCGATCAGAATAAAGATTGGAAAACACGCTGAAAAGCCTACGGCTTACTTCGCCGCCTGAGCCTGCGTTTTGCTCACGCCCAGCAGTTGTTGTAATTCCTTGATCTGATCGGACAGACTGGCTACGGCTTTCTCGGCGTTTTCTGCTTTGGCCGCTGCGGTCCGTAATTGCGTATTCTCAGTCGTTAGTGCTTCTACTTTAGCATTCAATTCCTGGATTGCCTTGGTTAGTACCGGAATCAGGGAGTTATAATCTACCGAAAGCGTTTTATCCGCATCGTTTCCTTGTTCTACCAGCATCGGGAGTACTTTCTGAAGATCCTGAGCAATGAAGCCGATTTCTGAACGGTTGTAGTCTTGACTAGCTACGGAGCTTTTCTTTTCGTAGGATACGGGTTTGAGCTGGCTAACGAGCGAAAGGCCATTGTCAAGGGCTTTGATATTACGTTTCAGACGAGCGTCAGACGTCAATACAACGCCACCGGCACGAACGTTTGCAGAGGCGTTAATCGTACCAGCTACATCTAGGTTATAACCGGGTGCGGATGTTCCAATACCTACCCGACCATTCCAGGAAATGGTCATGCGAAGTCTGTTGCTGGAATCACTGGGGTTCATGGAATCACCATTCGTGAAAAAGCCAATGCTCTTGTCACCACCAGCAATAATTTTGGCACCGATGTGTTCCGCAAAGCGGCCATAGCCGTAGAATGCACCACCGCCACTACGGAAGGCAATTCC
>NZ_JBMDWJ010000175.1:0-8273 GCF_048595215.1 Siphonobacter sp. | reverse complement strand
CGGCGAAGCAGTCCAGGGGCGCAGGGCTGAAAAGGTTCTACCCAGTCCCGCTCGATTGCTTCGCTTCGCTCGCAATGACGTGTCAGGCCGCTTTCTTGCTCTTCTCCGCCGCCATCAGTTCGACGACTTTTTCGATCAGCTCATGCAAAGCGATATGCTTACCATTGTGGATGAGCACATCATGATTTTTGACGAAAGGGGGACGATGGTGTATACCAACCGTCGGGGAAGACCTACGTCGGGCGTACTGAATTTTATCAAAACGCTGAAAACGCCGCTACCGGTATACGTTGCTTTGGATGAAAACGAAGCCGTAGGCATGGTCCACCAGGATTCGAATCGGGTTTTCCGCGTAGTAGCGATGGGCTACGATCAGGTGGGTTTTACGCGTCTGATTATGCTGCGTCAGCTCATGCTCTGGGGTAATCTGGGGAGTGTGATCTTGCTGGTGGCGGTAGGATACGTCTTTTCTCGTCGGGTGTTACGGCCCATTTCTAAGGCCATGGACGAAGTAGATACGATCTCAGTACAGCATCTGGACCGACGGCTCGACGAAGGGAATCGTCGCGACGAAATTGCCCGACTGGCCATGACCTTTAACGAAATGCTCAATCGCCTGCAGAAGTCATTTGAAGCTCAGCGAAGTTTCGTATCCCATGCCTCGCACGAACTGCGTACGCCGCTGACGAATATGCTCGGTACGCTACAGATTTCCCACGATTACGACGAAGATCCCAAGGAACTCAAGGCCTCGATGGCGTCGACGATGGAAGAAATCCGGCAGTTAATCTCACTGACGAATAGCTTGCTTTCCTTAGCTCGTACGGGAGAAGGGCTGGTGGGGCTGGAAGTGATTTCGGTGGATGACTGCGTAACCAATGCCCTGACGCATCTGCACAACAAGTACCCCAATCGCCAGATTCGCTACGATTTTGGACTTTTACCCGAGGATACAACCACGTTTTTTGAAACGTACGGCAATACGTCCTTGCTAACCACCTGTATACTGAATGTGATTGATAATGCCTGTAAGTATTCCGACGGGCCGGTAGAAGTATTATTGAGCCAGGAAAAGATGATTATTCTCTCCGTACGGGATTACGGGCAGGGGATTAGTGAAAGCGATCTGCCACATTTGATGGAACCCTTCTTTCGCAGTAATGAGGTCTCGAACGTTAGTGGGTTCGGTATCGGGTTGGCCGTAGTACAGAAGATTATTGGCCTACACGGCGGTACGATTCAATTTCAGTCGCAGGTCGGGAAGGGAACGACAGTTACGTTAAAACTGCCTACCACGTCAAGTTTGAAAGCCGCTGAGGAGGAAAAGCAATAGCAGAAAGACAGGCCCGGAAACGTTAACATGCTACATTGCACAAAGCCAGAGCACGTACTCTGGCTTTGTGCAATAAAACTAAACGAGCATTTTTTTCAGATGAGCCATCTGGCCGCTGTGGTACGCCTCGTGATGCAGTAAGCCGTGCAGGAGCGTATAATAGTTATACCGACGACCAGGTACGGGATCACTAAGTTTGGGCGTATGGATACGGCTAAGCGTTTCCAGTAATTCGTCCTGCGTATCCTGCAAAGTTTCCAGCTTTTCCTGCCACCCTTCTTCGGTCAGCTCGTTAATGACAGGCCAGTCGGCTTCGGAGTTAAGAATAATATCGTAAGTAACCGAGTCCGTTAGTTTTTCCAGAGCGAATACTCGCCAGTTCGTCAGGTGAACCACTAGCTCGGCAATGTTATGTACCTGGGGCGAGGGACGATAAACGGCCATTTCGGCGGTTACGTCCGTCAAAATTTCACGGGTGCTGGGTCCATGCCAGGCTTCTCCGTCGTAAATCGCTTGTAATAAACCAGTAATACGTTCTACTTCTACTCGCATGATGGATGGGGCGTTTGTCGTAAGGTTATGATACGGCAACAATAGGATTGAAAATGAAGAAAAAGAAGCAATCGGCGTCGATTCTTCTCAAAAAAGACCGTTTTTTGAATTTAGTTTGCCGATGCGGGCTGGGTAGTACTAGAGAAATCGTTGATTAGGGAAAAAGCTGATCCTGAGCGGCTCGGGGAACTCATGAATGACAATTTGAATAAAAATAGTATGCGTGTGAATAACCGTAGAAATTTCCTCAAAAAATCTGTGCTAGGCGTCGTGGGTTCGGTATTGAGTAGTGAACTAGTATATGCACTGCCTAAGGGTTATGTACCCCTGGGGCTACATCCGTTGGATAACGACAAGGAGGCCCTGAAAGGGAAAAGCCCGGAGATGGTGGTGCTCAACGACCGACCCTGGAATGTAGAAGCTCCGGCTCATTTACTCGACGATGCCATAACGCCCGCCGAGAAGATGTTTATTCGGAATAATGGCATCGTCCCCGAAACCATCGATAGCAAAAACTGGACGCTCACCATTAAGGGTGAATCGGTAAAGACTACAAAAACGTACACGCTCGAAGAGCTGAAGAAACGCTTTAAAGTCCATACCTACCAACTCACGCTTGAATGCGGGGGGAATGGCCGGGCCGGGTACTTTCCCAGTACCTCGGGAAATCAGTGGACGCAGGGCGGAATCAGCTGTGCAGAATGGACGGGCGTACGGCTAAAAGATGTACTGGCCGATGCGGGCATTAAAGATGACGCCGTCTATATCGGTTACTACGGAAAAGACATTCACCCCAGTCGGGAACCGGGTAAGGTCGTTATCTCGCGGGGTGTACCGATCAAAAAAGCCCTGGAAGACGAAACGCTGATTGCCTGGGCCATGAACGGAAAGGACATCCCCATCGTGCATGGTTATCCCTTGCGACTGGTCATCGGAGGCTGGCCCGCGTCCGTATCCGGCAAATGGCTGCATACGATTGCGGTTCGAAATAAAGTACACGATGGTCCTAAAATGACGGGCAAGAGCTATAAGGTTCCCATTGAACCCGTAGAGCCAGGGGTTGATCCGCCGGAAGATCAGTTTCGGATCATCGAATCAATGCCGGTGAAATCGCTCATTACATATCCCCAAACCGGAGCGATGCTGGAGCTAGGGAAAACGCTGCAACTGCGGGGCCATGCCTGGGCGGGAGATCTGGAAGTGAAAAACCTGGAAGTGTCGATTGACTTTGGGGCTACCTGGCAAAAAGCTCAGCTACAGGCTCCGAAAAACCGCCTGGCGTGGCAACACTGGACCGCTGACGTGCAATTTCCCCGAAAAGGCTATTACGAAGTTTGGGCCCGGGCAACGGACTCGCAAGGGGTGAATCAGCCGATGGTCATGCCCCAGTGGAATCCCGAAGGCTACATCAATAATTCCTGCCACCGGATTGCGGTAAAGATTGTTTAACCCTAGTCTACTGGGAATGTTGAAAGACTTGTGACTATGAAATACCTGCTCATTCTATCCGCATTTGTGTTGCTGGGGAGCGTAGCCTTTACGACTCGGATTCCGGCGGAGGCTACGGTAGGCCGAGTTTGGGCGGATTCCGTGAAGAAGGATCCGGAAACGGGTCTGGCCGTTGATTCGAACCTGCCACTGATTAAAGCTCATTGTACCGCCTGTCATTCGAGTAAGTTAATTACGCAGAATAAGTTTACCCGCACGGGTTGGGTAGACAAGATTCGCTGGATGCAGAAATACCATAAACTGTGGGATCTGGGACCTTCGGAAGTAGCTGTACTGGATTACCTGGAAAAGTATTACGGCCCTTCCAAACAAACCTTCGATGGAAGAAGGAAGCCGCTGGAGAAACCGAGTTGGTATAAGTTGCGGTGAGTTTTCAGTTTTCAGTTTTGGTAGGATAAAACCTGGTAAAGTTAACGGGACGGGTTGTCCGTAGTATTCACTACGGACTTTTTAAGTTGGTAGGCTGTGCGTACCAGTTGTCCGTACCCCGCATTGCATACGAGGCTAATGATATTGAACCCCTTCGGGGTTAGCGGGTCTGGACTGAAGAAGTGGCTCTTTCGGATTTGCAGTCCGAAAGCGATCTGAGAGGGTTTTATAATCCCGTGCCTTACCAATGCATAGCAGGCAAATTCCAGATTTGTAATCTGGAATAGCGAACATTGCTTAGCCCGTATGCTTCTTCTACCTTTCTTTGAGGGCCTTTATTCACTTTCATAAACAGCGAGACTCACGGCGTATTGGATACCGTGAGTCTCGTGGATAACTTTCCGAAAAGGGCTTGAGAGAGGTCAGAAAAAACGTATCTTATCGATGCGTGAGCCTCGGCTTTTCGGGTTAAGTAGTCTGTTAAGCCAAAGACCTTATTTCTTCTGCAGCACAAACTGATTTTTTACGTCAATGACCTCGGCAATTTTGGCGAAAACGAGTTTCGGTACTTCAATCTTGTGATCGACCAGAGCGACCTGTAAATCCGATTGCAGCGTAATTTTGTCCCCCTGTACGGTAAGTTTGCCCTTCATCGTACGGTCCTGCTTTACGCCGTGGATCTCCAGGCTACCGGGAGCCGAAACGTCGTACGTTCCGGGTTTCGTCAGGTCGGGTAGATTCTGAACTTTTCCCCGAAACAAACCATACGGATACTTTTCTGATTCCAGGTAGTTTTCGTTGAAATGTTCCTGCATCAGTTTATTCGGAAAATTAAAATCCGTGATGGCCATGCGTACCACGATTTCGCCCGTCTGACTATTTAGTACAACGCCCACTTTCTTGTTAACGGCAGAAATATCCTCTACGGGAGTCTTCGAAAAGAAACGGGTTTCACCCATTTGCGTCAGGAAAAGTTGAGCATGAGCGGAAAAAGACAGAGCAAATGCCAACAGAAATGAAAGCGTTTTCATGGTCTGGATAAGGATTTAGGATGAGCAATTACCAGTCTTTTTTCGTCTTCCGATCGAAGCTAAAGGTGCGGGAAATGTTAAAGCCGTAATGGATATCTCCTTTGAAGAAATTGCCCGTAGCCTGACTCAGGAATTGCTTCTCGATCATACCCTGCGAGTTAGTGAAGTGTAATTGAAAGACGTGACCGCCCGTTTCAATGTCAACGCCTACGGCAACGGCATTGTATGATTTCACGCCACCAGGAGCAGTTAGCTGGTCGCTTTCACTGAGGAAACGGGCGTAGTACTCGGCATTGATCGATACACGTTTGCTGATTTTAAACCGTCCACCAATGCCCACGGCCGGAATTGCTTTGGGACCTTGTTCGGGCTTCGCCAGGGTGAGAAGCGTGGGCATGAGTTGCAGCGAAAAACGATCGCTGAATTTGCGGGCAATCAAGGCCTGGAACGTCCAGTTCTGACGTTCTCCGTTGTCATAATACAGGGTACTGCTGGCATTGGTACGCGTAGGTTCGGTAACGATGGCATCCGAAGCAAACAACGTAACGCTCAGCGGTGAGCCCTGCGTACTCTGGCGAAGCAAACGGTATTTCAGGTACAAATCGACGGTTTTCTGAATATTACTGCGACCTACGCCGGCCGTCAGTCGGTCCGTAATGCCGTATTCTAGGCCGAGACGGATCGAAGCTTCATCCAGGCCGTAGAAATTATCAACACCCGAATTAAGCCGACCAAAACGGTGCGAAATCAGAAAATCAAGGTGCTTACCCTTGACGGTTTCGACCGTATGACCATTAATCAGACGAGTACCTTTAAACGTCGCCGAAGTAAAGGTTTTGGTGGTGGGTTGATCCAGCGATTTAAGCAGATCATCGTCCTGAGCACGTACCGTCTGACTCAGGCATACGAATGCTAGAAGGAAGAAAAGAACAGAGTTTTTCATACACAAAAACGGGTGAAGAGCGGAACAAAAAGCGACTATTCAAAAACGCGAAGCGTCGTGCCAGTGAGTTCTGTTTTATACTGTTTGAGAGCGGCATTCGCAGGGCCCTGTACAACTGAACCCGTGGTGCTGAAGCGGGAACCGTGAGCGGGGCAGTACAGGTCGTTCGTTCCGGTTCGGTACTCCACCGACACGCCCTGGTGCGTACAGGCCTGAGATACGGCGATGTACGTACCCGCGTTGGTACGAGCGACGATGATGCCATTGGTATACACGTAACCGCCGTTCGTAGCTAGTTTGGAATACGTTGCATTGGTCAGATCAAGGGAGAGATTGAGGCCGCCGTTACCAGAGCCGGGATCTACGGGATCATCCTTCTCATTTTTACAGCCCGAAAGGCATTGTTGCAGAATAATCGCACCGATACCGGTACCTACCATACTCATAAATTGTTTGCGGTCCATCGTCGCCATGTCGTTTACAGTTATAGGGTTCAAAAAGGGTAATACGTTTCGGAGTAGCCTTTCGGCTACGAGTCATTACGGCCCACGTCAATGCGACGTTGCACGTAAGAAGGAAATGGACGGTTAGCAGCTAGTAATGTTCTGTATACTAGAATTTTATAGTTGGCTTTTGTAAGTGGTAGCGAAGCGTAAAGAATACACCTTCCGTACGCAAACGCACATTTCCAAAGCCTACACCTCCCAGCGGCATTTTTACGAAGGGTTCTATACGCAACTGCAAACGGGAGGTAATGGGTCGTTCGAAGCCCAGCGATAGATTGACCGTGGCCAGCCAGTGATTTCCCGTACGCTTTTTTTCGATGTCGTACTCGTAGGTGGCATATTGATACCGATAATTCTCCCGCAGCATGAGGTAAGACGTACTTCCCAGACTCACGAAAAACTGATTTTGTTTGATTTTCCAGGCATCGAAGGTCACACTGAGCGGCAGGTCCAGCATCCGGCAGGTGGCGTCGATTTGATCCGGGCGATGGTAGGTCATCCAATATCCTTTATAGGGTCGGTAATCGTAACTGGTAGCGGCGTAATTTTTGAGTGAATAAATAACTCCGGCTGCTACTCGCCAGCGTGGGACCAGCCGGTATTCCAATTGAAGCCCCGTATTGACGCCCGTAGCCGCTCTTCTACCGGGAACGCGGGTGAAATCCGGTGACAACATGAGTTGTAAGGCCCAGCGGGGTTGAGGCTGGGGTACCGAAACCTCCGGCTCGTTGGGCTGTTCTACATCCGGAACCTGAAAAGCTAGATCTATTGGTAATGCTTTCCAGGACAACACAGCTAATGCGTTTGTTTCGAGTTTCGTAATACTCGTATCAGCAGAAACCGTAGGTTGAGGTACAGCTAACTTGGGTACCGAGGTTTCCTCTTCTCGCCGACGCGATTGCCGCTTGGGATAGTCAGAAGTAGACTGGTTGCGGGAGCCAAAAGTCCGGGCTTTCCGAGGGCTTACGCCCGAAGCCACTAGTGGAGCTTCGGAAACGTAGCGACTTGGCGTAGTTGGGCGGTGTATGGGCTTTAACGCCTGGCGTATGGTGGACGAACGGTTTACGGACGTATCCTCATGCGTACGGATTGCTTTTTCTGAATCCGAAGCAGCTGATGACGAGGCTTCCGAGTTTTCCGGGTTTTGCTGAGCGGACGAAGACTGGGTTGTTGCAGCCGATTCTATCCCCGTAGAGGGCTTGGCTGCACGTACGACCGCCGTTTCTGAAGGTTCCGTGCCCATTTTCGTCGGGATAGGTCCGTGACTAGCCCACCAGAATAAGCCCAGCATACTCAGCACCACCAGTGCCTCAATGAGCGTAAAGCGTTTAACTGCCGATTTGAAATACTGATCCCCCCCAAGCTTTTGCTCCATGCGTTTCCAAGCCTCCGGATCGAACGGCGGTTCGTAGCCCGAGGCAGCCTGTCTGAACAGGTCATCCAGCTGATCATCAGACATATTTGGAGGATCGTTCTTCATGACTTTGTTTTAACAGCTCCCGCAGGTGTTGTCTGGCTTTTGCTAAATTTGATTTGGAGGTACCAACGGTGATGCCCAGTTGTTGAGCTACTTCTTCGTGCGAATAGCCGTCAATGACGTATAAGTTAAATACGGCCCGGTAGCCGGGCGTCAGTTGTTGTACTAATCCAATCAATTCTTCATAGGCCAGCCCGTCGAGCGGACTTTCGGTGTGGGAAACAGAAATACCTTCTTCCAGATTTACCTGGTGACTATGCTTAATGCTGCTTCGATACTGATCAATGGCTGTGTGAATGATGATTTTCTTGAAATAGCCTATGAACGACGGCACGGGTTCGTGTTTTTCGATCTGATAATGCGTCATCCCGTGAAAAACCTTTAGAAATCCGTCATTGACTACTTCCAGACTTTCTTCTTTGGTTGGACAATACCTTGACGCAATACTCATCGCAAACGAATAAAAAAGCCGGTAGAGTCGCGGGTTTGTTTTTAGTTAGTTGCGGGCCAACCCCAGGAAAAGGGGGAAAATCACTGAGGGCGTGATTTTAAT
>NZ_JBMDWJ010000174.1:0-2259 GCF_048595215.1 Siphonobacter sp. | reverse complement strand
TCCAGTACGCATCGTCCAGTTTATCGACGAGTCGATAGGCCTGTACCAGCAAGGGAATGATGGCGGCGGGCTGATCGGGGCGGAACTGTTCGATGGCTTTATTGACCACCGCCTGTACGGCCGCACCTCCCTTAACCCGGTTCCAACTGGTTTCTACACCGTCGAAAACATCTTTTGTGGCTTTGTCACCCGCTTTATGCACCAGATACTCAATCTTCACGCCCCGGGTTCTGGGCACACCAAATCCTTGCGATTTATGCTGCGAACGACTTTCGGCGGCAAGTTCGGAATAGGAGGTCGCCAGTAGGGGATTGTAACCGCCAATTTCTACCGAAATCCAGCTACCTTCCGCTGGCCGCTGGGCCGGATTTACGCCAAAGGCAAAGGTATTCCAGACAATCCGTTTGGGTTGCCAGGGTTTTACGTACTTCAGTTGCTCCGGAAATTTACTGGCATCTCCCGCTAGCTGAAAAGCTTCTTCGGCCAGGGCCGCTGAGGCCGAGTGGTTTCCGTGGCCCGCCCGGGAATCCGGTGGAAAACGGCAGATCAGTACATCCGGACGGAAATTCCGGATTCGCCACACAATGTCGGCCAGTACTGCATCTTTACCCCATACCTCTAAAGTCTCCTCCGTATTTTTTGAAAAGCCAAAGTCGTTGGCTCGGGTGAAGTACTGCTCGGGACCGTCAATGGAGCGGGCGGCTAATAATTCGTAGGTACGAATCAGACCCATCAGTTCGCTTTGTTCCGATCCAATCAGGTTCTGTCCGCCATCACCCCGGGTCAAGGACAAATAGCCCGTACGCACCAGTCGCTCTTTGGCGAGCCAGGCTAACATGACGGTATTCTCATCGTCGGGGTGGGCTGCTATGTACATGGCCGAACCGAGTACATTCAAGCGTTTGAGATTCAGTAGAATCTCGCCGGGCGGGAGAGGTTTAGGTACTTGAGTGAAGCCAAACGTATACGATAAGTAAAACAGGGCGAAGAGAATAAACCGTGACCTCATTAGAAATTTAAGGTTAGCAGAACATGATTCAATACTTTAAAAGTACCAAAGTCTGACCAGATGTACTCCATCACCTATGGAGTAGCGTACGTTTCATTAAAAAAACTTAAAACTTTGTTGTAATAATCATAAATAATTTAAGCAGGCGTTTGGTTAGTAAACAGATTATCATACATTTGTTGAACACCCTTTTCACCAAAACTCCTACGTCTATGCTTGTGTTAACCTTTGTTTTTTTGAGCTTGATCGCTCTAGGGTGGATGGAGCGAAAAACGCTTCGTGCGAATTTGCTCATTGTACAGCCCGTACAGGCCGGACGAATGATCGCAGCCGTAGGAGTAGCTTTGGGTTTGTTAGTGGGTTTACATTACTTTATTAGCGAACATCGGTTTGAACGGAATAATGCGGCTAAAGTTATTCATCACCAAAGTGGCGTTCAGCAGCACGTGGCGATGGCTTTGAAAAAAGTACGTTAAAATCGAATCTGTAAAAGAACGAAACCTATTTCAGGAACTAGAGTCAATAAGTAATAAATGTAACGGTGTCACACTTAACCTCTAAACTAATTTACGGCGTATCTAAGCTAATCGTATAAAGAAAAAGCAGCCTTTCGTGCTGCTTTTTTTGTGGCTTATTGTCCATTTGATCATTCATTGAAAAAGACTTATGAAGTAATATTGATTGAACAGTAAAGGAAAGATGAACTTTCATTTCGCGACTAGTAACTGATTCACTAACTGAGTAATAGAGAGTGTTATTTGATTTTAGATAATGGAATTAAGCGTTCCTTCGGCTAGATTATGTAAACGATAATAGGTAATTTTTTGTAGCGTTCTTTCCTGTAAGTATTCCCGTAAACCCAGCTAGTATCGAAGTGGAATAATTTTTTTTAACAAGTTCACTCGATTTTACGCAGGCTTCAATCCCACGCCAGTCCTGAGCTTTAAAAGACTATTCATAGTACAGATTACCTGCGGACCTTTCCAACGCTATCGAACATTTACTGAGTGTTTAGGATACGTATTAAGAAAAATGGTAGTGCATCTATTTGCTCTGATACTCGTTCTATGGAACCTCTTCAACCCCTTGGAAAAGTCCGGTCAACAGCCGGTTCTTTCATCGTTTGTACCAGTATTTTACTCGGTATAAGTATAAC
Source organism: Siphonobacter sp. (assembly GCF_048595215.1). Lineage (NCBI taxonomy): Bacteria > Pseudomonadati > Bacteroidota > Cytophagia > Cytophagales > Cytophagaceae > Siphonobacter > Siphonobacter sp. The sequence goes on along the minus strand of NZ_JBMDWJ010000174.1, from coordinate 94 downwards.
CGATAAAGTTCAGGCTCAGCAAACGAAACCGGATTCACTGGCAAAGCCGGATACGCTAATTATTCCACTACCCAAAGCCGACACCATTCCCAAA
>NZ_JBMDWJ010000173.1:0-48061 GCF_048595215.1 Siphonobacter sp. | reverse complement strand
CTTTTGTTGTCTGGTTTTTTATTTATTTAATAAAAACCAACCAGCTCCGATATTATTTGCTCTCCCCTCTTCTGTTTTTTAAGATGATTTCTTATTCCGAAATACTAACAATTGCTTCAGGTTCATTGATCATCAAGGCCTGCTCTTCGGCTTCGGTAAGCTTCGGCGTCAGATTGCAACTGAGGTATTTAATGCTATACCCTTGCTCGTAAAATAGAGCTTCGTACCTGGTTTTAATACCAAAGTGCCGCATGTTGAGTTCTGATTGATACAAATCTCGGGTATAAATCAGGTTTTCACAACCGAAGGCTTGGAGTGTCTCAAGAGTATAATCAAACAGACTATCGCTATCCGTTTTTAGGTGGAATATCCCACCTTCCTTGAGCATACTGGCGTACATACGTAGAAAACGTGGATGCGTGAGCCGACGTTTAATATCCCGATTTCGTGGCCTTGGATCCGGAAACGTAACCCAGAGTTCATCTACTTCGTTGGGAGCAAAATATAGTTCTACATCCTGTACGATGGTTCGAAGAAAGCCGATGTTGGTGAGCCCCGCATTGATAGCCTGCTTGCTACCGCGAGCCATGCGGTCGCCTTTCATATCCACACCAACGAAATTCTTGTCCGGAAATACCTTTCCCAGTCCTACCGTATATTCACCCTTACCGCAGCCGATCTCTACGATCAGTGGATTTTCATTTTTGAAAAACTGGTCATGCCAGTGGCCTTTGATGGCGTAAAATAAGGGCTTGGGTGGCTCCAGCACGTTATCGGTCTGGGCATTATGAGCAAAAAAATGGAGTTTTTGACGTGACACGACTACCTGTAAGTTTAACCCTACAAAGGTAGAGAATACCCGAAAATTAGAACGAAAAATATTCAATCAGAGGGAGTTACTCCTTACTCCAGCAGCGACAGTACATCTTCCTTCGACAAAGATTTCACAAAGGTATCTTCGGTCGTAATCAGCTCGCTGGCCAATCGTTGTTTGGAATGTTGTAGAGCTAGAATCTTTTCCTCCACCGTATTTTGAGAAATGAATTTGTACGTAAATACGGTTTTATCCTGCCCAATTCGGTGGGCCCGGTCGATGGCCTGAGCTTCAATGGCCGGATTCCACCAGGGATCCAGAATGAATACATAATCGGCCGCCGTAAGGTTTAAACCTAAGCCACCTGCCTTGAGTGAAATCAAGAAAATAGGAACCTGTTCATTCGTCTGGAATAGCTCAACCTGCCCCTGCCGATCTTGCGTATTGCCGTCCAGGTACGCATAAGGAAACCCGCGTTCTTCCAGTTCGGACTTGACCAGATCCAGGTGCTTAACGAATTGGCTGAAGATGAGTATCTTGTGTTTTTCGCCGACTACCGTCTCAATTTTTGCCAGTACTTCTTCCAGTTTTCCCGAACTAAACTCGTATTCAGAATCCACCATTCTTGGGTGATTCGCCAGCTGCCGCAAACGCGTAAGACCTTGAAGCACGACCATCTGGGATTTAGCGATGCCTTCTTCTTCAATGTGCTGAAGAATCATGTTGCGGTAGTACGACTTCGCTTCTTCGTAGGCTTTTTCCTGCTCCTCAGACATGGCACAGTACTGAACGGATTCGACCTTTTCGGGAAGTTCCGTGGCAACCTGCGATTTATGCCGTCGCAGCATGAACGGTTTGATGATGCTGTAAAGCCGCTGCGTTTTCTTTTCATCGCCCCGCTTTTCAATGGGAATCTGAAATTCGTTCCGAAAGAAGGACTGACTACCCAGCAAGCCCGGATTAACGAAGTTCATTTGGCTCCACAAATCCATCGTACTGTTTTCCAAGGGGGTACCGCTCAGAATGAGCCGAAACCGACTTTGTAGCAGTGACAAGGCCTTGGAAATATTAGAACCGGGGTTTTTGATGGCTTGCGATTCATCCAGAATGATGTAATGAAACGGATAACGTTGGAGTAGCTCCACATCAATCCGCACGATACCGTACGAGGTTAATACAATATCGTACTGATTAAATAGGTCGATGTTTTTTTCGCGGTACGTACCCGTATATACCAGTACGCGTAGCATGGGGGTAAACTTTTTAATCTCCAGTTGCCAGTTGTACAGCAGGGACGTGGGCATGACAATCAGTGACGCTTCTTTCGCACCATTTTCGTATTGCGATTGCAGCAGCGACAAGGTCTGTAAGGTCTTCCCCAAACCCATATCATCGGCAAGGCAACCCCCAAACTGGTACTGATTCAGGAAGCGAAGCCAGTCGTAGCCAGCTTTCTGGTAAGGACGAAGGGTACCATTGAGTCCTTGGGGCAACGGATACGCTTCAATTTCTTCGAAATCCCGTAGTTTTTCGAGTTTTCGGTTAATGATCGTAGCGGCCAGACTTTCCTCCTGTAACTCCTGTACCAGAGAAATGTGGTGTTTATGAAGGATCAGATGATCCTGATCGTCGTGGTCGTTAGCAAAGGCGAACAGCTCAGAGTACTGCGAAAACCAGGATTCGGGAATGACGGCAACCTCGCCATTAGGCAGCGTGAATTCCCGCTTTTTATCGAGAATCAACTGTTTAAGTTGCAGGAAAGGAATTTCATATTCCCCAAACCGCACGACTGCGAAGATGTCAAACCAGTCGCGATTTTCGTGAATGGAAAGCTGTAGGGACGAATAGCCGAGAAAATACCGTTTGCTGTCGGTTGGACTCTGACTAATGACAAAACCCTGTTCGAGCAGCGGCTCGTAATGATCCTGAATCCAGGAAAAAGCTTCCGCCTTTGGCAGTACGGCCTGTCCATTCCGTAAATGCAGGTTTCGCTCCCGTAACATTCGTATGGTTTCCTTTTCCCGAGGAATATCCCGCTGAATTTTATGGAATATATATTCGTCCTCGCGAGTCTCCATACTCACATTAGCCGAGGCCGTGAAGCTGTCGAACCGGAAACTATGATCACCGTAGTTAAATGATAAGGTAAGCGTTACATCGGTATCCGTTGCTACTGCTGAAGACGCTGAAGAACCCGCCGTGGCCGATTCAATAAAGTTTTCGCTCAGGTTTAATTGAGGTACCGGACGGAAAGATTCCGAACGGATTTCAAAGCCTTTTGCATATACGTCAAAGAGTGTAATTAGAGAGGAAACAAACTTGCGGTAATAGTCCTCTTCAATGCTTTTAGGAATGACAATAAACTTTTTATGAAAAAAGGGTTTTAGCTTTTTTCCATCAACGGCTGGCTTGAAATGGTACAACTTCGCATCCAACAAAAGCCAAGCCGGGTCTTCGCCCAGTAAGATTGCATCGCGATGCTGAAACTCTACTTTTACTCCCTGGTGCCGAATAGTTGGATAGTAATGCGTATTATCAGCATTCCGCATGACATGAAAACGTACCGAAGCGGGTTCGGTCGGAATGGTGACTTCCTCACGAATGGGATTACCATCGTTGCCCATAATGAAGACGCGTTTGTCTACTAAGAGCGGACAAATCTTGGCCCGGTGGCTTTCAATGTAGTTACAGATGGAATCCTGGACGTTTTTATCGCCTTTATTTTTATCGAAGACTTTGAGAAAGAAATCAGTAGGGGTCGTTTTCTTCGAGCTAAATTTTTTAATCACCACTTCCTGCTGAATAGCATCGATAAGTTTTACTAACTCAAAATCAGTATCATCCAGGCGTTCAGCAAACTCATTGATATTCTTGGAGGAAATGGATTGATGCAGAAGGGTAAGTTCACCGCGATCATTTAACTGAACAATAAACGGTTCCCAAAGATAGCCTAGGTACTCGTGCTGATAGAGCGAGTAGATGAGACAAAACGGTTGGGAGGTAGCAACTTTCATAAGTTTAAAGCGGGAAGGTCCGCTGATCAATTCGTGTATACCTAGCCTAAAACGTGAGTTTAAGGGCCTAGGAATCGAGGTACGGAATGATGCAATTTTTGGAAGGGAAACGGATTCATTTTTGCGAAAATGAAGCAAAACGGTTCTCAATCCAATTTAATTTAAAGGCAAACGAACGGCAATTTTATGATTGGGATTCAAAAAACCTAATTTTTCAATACTTAAGTTTAGCCAAATACAAAGGCATAAAAACCTTTTAAAGCTTCCTGTTTTTTGCGTTCATTGCCAGTTTTATTCTTTTGAGAATAATCCACCCTGATTCGATGAAATAGAGGCTGAATGGCTAGGTAATACTTCCCTTAACAATGGATATTCTAAAACAAAGCGTAGTTGTAATGTGGCTATTTCTAAGCTTAGTAAGTAGTAGTATACATGCTCAGTCCCTTGCTACGCAGCTGGATCACTTATTGGCCCGCCAGATTCTGGGCAACGGGCCGGGCGTAAGCATCGGCGTAATACATAAGGGGAATATTGTGTATGCGGGAACGGCTGGGATGGCCCAAGTGAATACGCGGGAAAAAATCAGTTTGCGAACCAGATTTCGCATGGCCTCCGTCTCCAAGCAGTTTACGGCCATGGGCGTATTACTGCTCGAAGAGGAAGGCAAACTAAAACTCACGGACCCTTTAAGTCAGTTTTTCCCGGAATTCCGTCCGGAACTGTCTTCCCACATTACCCTGCAACATTTACTGACCCATACCTCGGGTATTCGGGATTATGAAGAGTTGATGGACAGTACTTGGCACCGGCAGATTCTGGATGAAGACGTAGTTAAATTATTGCAGGATCAAACGCAGACGTACTTTAAACCCGGTACCCAGTTTCGGTACAGTAATTCAGGCTTTTGTTTGCTGGCGATGGTGGTTCAACGGGTATCCGGTCAGGCTTATGGGACGTTCATGAACGAACGCCTGTTCCGGCCATTGGGCCTAAAAGAAACGTTTGTATACGAAGCTGGGAAAGCGTATCCGCATCGGGCTTTGGGTTATACCGTCACAAAAGAAGGAAAGGTTCAGGAATCCGATCAGAGCCTGACGAGTGCCACCCGGGGAGATGGTTGCGTGTACACCTCGCTGGCCGATTACTTTCGCTGGCATCAGGCCTTACAGCAGGGAAAGCCCTTAGACTTAATCAAGAAATTGCAGACGATGGCTTTTACATTTTCGGAGTTACCCGATTCAGGATACGGTTTAGGCTGGTTTATTCGAAGAACATCTCCCATCGAGTTATTCCACAGCGGTACGACCAGCGGTTTTAGTAACGTAGTTATCCGTATTCCTGAAAAAGATGTATTGCTGGTAATGTTCTCGAATCGGGCCAATCATCACGCATTTTTCAATGAAGTATTGACCGTACTACAAACCGAGCCCGATCTAAAACCGCAAATGAATTGGGAAACCTTTCATCGCCTGACGAATTGAAAAAGGGTCGTATCTGATTTTACAGATACGACCCTCGCTTTTCTTACTGCTTAGGTTCGGTTTTCTTATCTTCCGCCAATAGCTTTAGAAGTACGCCATTCGTCCAGCCAAAGCCATCTTGCAGCGGATACTCACCGCCGCCGCCGAGCAAAGAAGTGTCGTAGACATTGTACTTTTCTACCATACGGCCCGTGGCTTTGTATACCCGAACGTTTTCTTCCACCCAGATATCCCGGATTTCCTTGGCCAGATCCATTTCTTTATAATTTCGCAAACCCTGAATAGCCATCCAGTGCAGAGGAGCCCAGCCATTGGGAGCATCCCATTGCTGTCCCGTTTGAACCAAGGTAGTCGTAAGCCCACCCGGTTTCAGGAAATCATCTTTTAGTCGCTTCGCTACTAATCTTGCCTGATCTTCCGTAGCAATGTTGAAGAATAGCGGATATACTGCCGCCAGGGAGGCAATGGGCGTTTGCTTGGCTTCTTTGAAGTCGTAATCGTGGTAAAATCCGTCTTCTTTATTCCAGCAAAACTGTTGAATAGCCTTCTTACGCTTTTCAGCCAGGTTTTTAAAGCTTTGGCTGTGAGCCTGATCATTAATCAGCGTATAACCTTCCGCCAGCGTCATTTCAAGTTCGTATAGCAGACAGTTCAAATCCACCGGAATAATATCCGTTGTATGAATCGTTCCCATCGTCTTGCCGTCCCGGAACCAACGAGCGGTAAAGTCCCAGCCCGATTCAGCACCCGCCCGAATGTCACGGTATACTTCTTCGGCTTTGCGACCGGTGTGTTGGGCGATGGCTACGTCTTCCTTGTAGGCTTCCGGACGAGGCGTATCACTATCATCATAGTACCGATTTAACTGATAGTTACCCGGCAGACGGACCACGCGACGGTACGCTTCACCCGGCTTCAGGTCACCCGTCTTTTTCATATCATCCTCATTAGCAGCCCCCATCCAGAAGTAGTATTCCTTCAACAATTCGGGTAAGTACTGAGCAATGATTTGATCATTATTACGGGTTTCGGCCAGCAATCGGACCATCAGCGAAAAATACGGTGGCTGCGAACGACTCAGGTAGTAGCTCCGATTGCCGTTAGGAACGTGCCCCTGATACCGAATCAAGTGAGCAAAGTTGGAGACCATCCCTTCGATCAAAGAGTCTTCGCCCGCTTCCTGCAATCCTAGCATCGTAAAATAGCTATCCCAGTAGTAAATCTCGCCAAAACGACCCCCGGGTACGACATAGCTACGGGGTAATGCCAGCAGAGAGCCTTTCACTTCGCCCGTAGGCTTTCGGGTCAAGATCGGCCACAAGGCGTTGATATGAGCCTCAGGCGACAAAGATGTATCCGAAACAAAATGGTTATTAGGAGCATCCGGGAAGCGGAAATACTCGTTAACAAATGCCCTTAAGTCGAAGCCTTCTTTATCTTTCTGCTCTTCATAAGCCCTTAAAATCTGCTTGGCAGGAATGAGTGGTTCCGCGTCGGCAAAGGTCTTGGAGTCCGGGAATAGCTCCTTCATCTGGACATCTACGAAGAGTTGTCCAAATTCTACATCAGGACTCGGGGGAGTCTGAAGTTCGGCCGGTGTACAGGCAAGTAGTAACAAGGGAATTGCTAGAATAGATAGAACACATGAACGAAGTATAAAGGGCATAGAGCTAAATAATAATGCTTAAGGGTTTTTAGAAACGTTTCTGAGTATCAGGGTAATAAAAGTAGAGAAAGCTCTACAGTGCCCCTAAAAGTGGGCAAATATCACCTATTTCTGTAGTTAACGAAGCTAGAGCTAAGATTCATATCCAAAAGAAGGGTAGTTAGCTGAAGTAGAAACGTACGTAAAGTTTTGGCTCTCGGTAAATAAATCTCACACCTTGTGATAAAATGTTGTACTTTCGCCCTCTAAATTATATTTTCGGGTATCCGAAAAATACATTGTTTAAACTCGTTTAAACTTCTGATAGTCAATGAAATTTATCGTCTCGTCTTCGGCATTGTTGAAACAACTGGCGGCTATCAACGGAGTCGTAGCGTCCAATCCGATTGTTCCGATTCTGGAAAACTTCCTGTTCCAACTCGAAGGGAGTCTACTCACGGTAACGGCCTCTGATTTGCAGACGGTTATGATTACTGAAATAGAGGTCGAATCTTCAGATAAAGGTTCCATCGCTGTACCGGCTAAATTGCTGCTCGATACGTTGCGGGGTTTACCCGAACAACCCATTACTTTCAAAATTGATGCCGAAACGTTTGGTACTGAAATCGTTTCCGAAAACGGTCGGTACAAACTTTCCGGTGAGAATCCAATTGACTTCCCGAAAGTTCCGGCGGTCAACAAAACCTTATCGATTGAAGTAGCGGCAGAAGTACTGGGCAAAGCCATTTCGAATACAAGCTTCGCCGCCAGTACCGATGATTTACGGCCCAACATGACGGGCATGTATCTTCAACTGGGTGAAAGCAATGCAACCTTCGTAGCTACGGACGGACACCGGCTCGTACGGTATCGTCGGCAGGATTTACGTTCGGACAATACCAGTACCATGATTATTCCTCGCAAGGCACTAAACCTGCTGAAGTCTTCCCTGCCTTCGGATGATACGACCGTAAAGGCGGATTTTAGCCAGTCGAATGCGTTCTTTACCTTCGGTAACATCAAGATGATTTGCCGATTGATCGACGAGCGTTTCCCGGATTACGAAAACGCGATTCCCGTTAATAATCCAAATATTTTAACAATCAATCGACTCGAATTGCTGAGTTCGTTGCGTCGGATTTCTATCTACGCCAATAAAACGACTCACCAGATTCGCCTGCGAATTTCTCAGGACGAACTCGTGATCTCAGCGGAGGATCTGGATTACTCCAATGAAGCTTCCGAGCGTTTGGTTTGTGACTATAGCGGCGATGATCTGGAAATTGGCTTCAACGCGAAGTTCCTGATCGAAATGTTAAATAACCTGAGTTCCAATCAATTGCAGTTACGCTTATCAGCTCCTAACCGGGCAGGTATCCTAGTACCTAATGATCAAGACGAAAACGAGGACATTTTGATGCTGGTGATGCCGGTCATGCTCAATACGTATGCCTAAATACCTTTAAAGATGAAATAAAAAGAGCCTTTCGAAAGAAGGCTCTTTTTATTTGTTAATTCGTTGGATAAAAGACTTTTCACAACGAACTTCACGTTATTGATTCTGATAAATCCCTTCTTGTTTAACACGATGAAAACACTTCGACTCGTAGTAATCCTGCTACTGACTGGACTGACCTTGCAGACCAACGCTTCGGATGAGCCTAAAAAAGAGGGAATCCAGTTTTTTCATGGCACCTGGAAGCAGGCGTTAGCGAAAGCCAAAGCTGAAAACAAAATGATTTTCCTCGATGCGTATACGACCTGGTGTGGTCCCTGCAAATGGATGCAAACGAAATCGTTTCCGAATAAACAGGTAGGGGATTTGTATAATAGCAAGTTTATCAACGTGAAACTGGATATGGAAGCGGGCGAGGGACTGAAACTGATTGATCGCTATCCCGTAGAAGGTTTTCCTACGTTGTTCTTCATTGATTACGAGGGAGAAGTAGTATTAAAAGAAGCAGGAGCAAAAACGCCTGAGCAACTGATCTCTTTCGCTAATGAAGCGATCGAGCAATAATAAACTAGTAGTAGAATAGGTAGAAGAGTCGGTAAGAGCAACTTACCGACTCTTTTCATTTTGAAGATACGGATCGTATACGAAGGCATAAAGCAGTTTTAGCATACGAATCAGGCTGCTTCTGTAATTAAGGAGTGCCCTAAAAAAGCATTTTCTAGGTTAGCGATATAGAGCAAATTTACTGTCAAGAAAAATTTATAAATTTTTACAAAAACTTTTCCTAAACTCTTGTTTATCAAATAGAAAACCGCTTATTTTGCAACTCTGTTTAAAGATCGAACAAAAGGTCGCTGTTCCATGTGGTTGGCAGAACTACAGGAACCTCTGATTATCAGACCATTGAGTTTATTTGTTCGATTGCCACGTCAATTTCGGTTTTACCCGGTTTTGAACGTCAGAACTGTTACTGACTCCAGTACTTGAATGCCCAAGTGCAAGGGAGTTGAGTAGTAAGCTGACAGGATGCTTCTTCCCGTATCTCGGGATTTTGGATGCGTACAGGCCTTTTTTTTAAGCCTATCTGGTACGCCCCGCAAGTCTCCTCTCTGCTTTCCTTCTCGGTACGTTACTGGTTTTCAAAATTTTTCAGGGAATTTCTGTCTTGATACGGTAAACAGCAGAAAAAGCACTACTTTTGCAGTCCGTTTTCTGAGGCCCCCAGGTGGGAGAGCTGATAACCAATTAAAAATCAAGAAGATGTCTGGTATTATTGGGAAGAAAATTGGCATGACCAGCCTCTACAACGCTGACGGTTCTGCCGTAGCTTGTACGCTGATTGAAGCCGGTCCCTGCGTCGTGACGCAAGTAAAGACCGTCGAAACGGATGGCTACCAAGCTGTTCAGTTAGGTTTCGGCGAGAAAAAAGAGAAAAACACTTCCAAGCCGCTGGCTGGTCACTTCAAAAAGGCCGGTACAACTCCCAAGCGGAAGTTAGTAGAGTTCAAAACTTTTGAACAATCACTGAATTTAGGCGATACGATCGATTCTACGCTGTTTGCTGAAGGTGAATTCATCGATGCAATCGGTACGGCTAAAGGTCGTGGTTTCCAAGGCGTTGTAAAACGTCACGGTTTTGGTGGGGTAGGCGGTCAAACGCACGGTCAGCACAACCGTCAGCGTCACCCGGGTTCGATTGGTGCCTGTTCTTTCCCTTCACGGGTATTCAAAGGCCTTCGCATGGCAGGTCGGATGGGTAACAACCGCGTTAAAATCCAAAACCTGCAAGTACTTAAAGTGTATCCTGAGCAAAACCTGATCGTGATCAGCGGTTCAGTTCCGGGTGCCAAAAATTCATTTGTAATTCTTGAGAAATAGGTTGGTGTGAGTATTCACACTCGCTTTTACTCAACGTAGCACTTGACAAGAAATGGAACTGTCCGTATTTAATATTCAAGGCCAAGAAACGGCGAAGAAAGTAACACTGTCTGAGGACGTGTTTGCAATTGAGCCTAACGAGCACGTAATGTGGCTCGACGTAAAGCAATACTTGGCTAATCAGCGTCAGGGTACGCATAAAGCTAAAGAACGTTGGGAAGTTTCCCGCTCAACCCGCAAACTGATGCGTCAGAAGGGTACCGGCGGAGCTCGTCACGGTTCTTTCAAAGCTAACATTTTCAAAGGTGGTGCTCGCGTATTCGGTCCTAAGCCCCGCGATTACTCCTTCAAACTGAATAAGAAAGTGAAAAGCCTGGCTCGTAAATCAGCTCTGGCTTCTAAAGCGAAAGACGGCGTAGTAACCGTTGTCGAAAACTTCACTTTCGATTCTCCTAAGACCAAGCAATACATTTCGGTTCTAAACGCCTTCCAGGCGGGTGAAACGAAAACCCTGCTAGTTCTGCCGACGGCTGACAACAATGTATTTCTGTCAGCTCGGAATCTGCCTAAAGCCAACGTGCTGCCCGCAGATCAGTTGACTACCTACGCTTTACTGAATGCCGATCGTTTGATCATTGCTGAAGGAGCGTTAGAGAAAATCGAAGCATTATTGAACTAATCCGTTGGTCCGAAAGGCCTGGAGATTAACGACAAAAGATTATGAGCATCATCATTCGCCCGCTCCTGACTGAAAAGTCAACGGCTCAGAACGAGCAAGGAAAGTACGGCTTCGAAGTGGCTCTTACGGCCAACAAGGTCGAGATTAAGAAGGCCATCGAAAAAATGTACGGTGTGAAGGTTGAGTCAGTGAATACGGTTCGTCAAATCGGGAAGAAAAAATCTCGTAGCACGCGTACCAAAATCACGGCTGGCTTTACTTCCACCAAGAAGAGAGCGATCGTTACTGTTGCCGAAGGTGAAGTAATCGATTTCTATCAAGGCATTTAATTCAACATCCCCCTCCTCCAGGATGCGTTTTGAACAGGTTAGGCTGGCAGTGGAGGACATAGCCTGACCGTAGCAATTAATCCAATGGCAATCAAGAAGTTGAAGCCTGTTACGCCGGGAACCCGCTTTCGTTCGGCCCCGACGTTTAACGAAATTACGGCTAGCAAACCTGAGAAGAGCCTCTTAGAGCCTCTGAAAAAATCAGGTGGTCGTAACGATCAGGGTCGCCGTGCGATGCGTTACATCGGTGGTGGACACAAGCGTAAATACCGGATTATCGATTTCAAACGCGATAAACAAGGCGTTTCAGCAGAAGTAAAAACGATCGAGTACGATCCTAACCGTTCGGCTCGTATTGCGTTAGTTCAATACGCAGATGGCGAAAAACGCTATATCATCGCTCCCCAAGGTTTGACCGTAGGTCAGACGATTGTAGCTGGTGAAGGCGTAGCTCCTGAAGTAGGTAACGCATCTCCTCTGATGGCTCTGCCCATCGGTACGATTGTTCACAACATTGAGTTGAAGCCCGGCAAAGGTGGTCAAATGGCCCGTAGTGCTGGTACGTACGCTCAAATTGTAGGACGTGAATCGAAATACGTAATTCTGCGACTTCCCTCAGGCGAAACCCGTATGGTACTGGGTTCAGGTATTGCAACCGTAGGTTCAGTATCGAATGCCGACCACATGAATGAAAGCCTGGGTAAAGCAGGTCGCCGTCGTTGGTTAGGTCGTCGTCCCCGCGTTCGTGGTGTAGCAATGAACCCAGTTGATCACCCGATGGGTGGTGGTGAAGGCCGGGCTTCTGGAGGACACCCACGTTCACGTAAGGGTCTGTTAGCGAAAGGTAAGAAAACTCGCGACAAGAAGAAGGCATCCAACAAGTTAATCATTAGCAAGCGGAAGAAATAATGGCACGTTCACTCAAAAAAGGCCCCTATATTGATTTTCGCCTCTCCAATAAAGTGGAGGTAATGAATGGGTCAGGCAAGAAATCGGTTATTAAAACCTGGTCGCGTCGGTCGATGATTTCTCCTGATTTCGTGGGTCACACTTTCGCCGTGCATAACGGTAACAAGTTTATCCCCGTGTACGTGACGGAAAACATGGTAGGTCATAAACTGGGCGAGTTTGCCCCGACCCGCAACTTCCGTGGCCACGTCGCTAAAAAGGACAAAGGAAAACGATAAACCAGTTTACAGTTGGCAGTCTTCAGTTGACGGATGCGTATCGCTGGTAACTGAAAACTAAGAACAACAAACTGACAACTTAGTAATGGAAGCAATCGCAAAACTTAATAACGTCCCGACGTCGCCCCAGAAAATGCGACTGGTTGCCGATCTGATTCGCGGCCAGAAAGTAAACAAGGCATTGGCGATTTTAAAATATCAGCCTAAGTCGGGCTCTCCGCGTCTGGAAAAGTTGCTGCTGTCGGCAATTGCAAACTGGCAGGAGAAATTCGGCGAAGAAGTGAAGCTGGAAGATGCTGACCTATACGTAAAAACTATTTTCGTAGATGGCGGTCCTTTCCTGAAACGTCTTCGTCCGGCTCCTCAGGGCCGTGCATATCGGGTACGGAAGCGTTCGAATCACGTAACGCTTGTTGTAGCTAGCAAAGCCAAGGCAGAAGAAACTAAAACCGAAAACACGGAAGCGTAACACACCATGGGACAAAAGGTAAACCCCGTAGGTCTTCGTCTGGGTATTGTACGTGGTTGGGAATCCAACTGGTACGGTGGAAAGAACTTCGCTGAAAAGCTGGTAGAAGACGAAACGATTCGTAAATATATTGCTGCTCGTATTCCTAAAGGTGCGATCTCGAAAGTAATCATCGAGCGTACGCTGAAACGGGTAACGCTAACCATCAACACGGCTCGTCCGGGCGTGGTTATCGGTAAAGGCGGTAACGAAGTTGATAAAATCAAAGAAGAGCTCAAGAAATTGACTGGCAAAGATGTTCAGATCAATATCTTCGAGATCAAGCGTCCAGAAGTAGATGCGAAACTCGTTGGTGAAACGATCGCTCAACAACTGGAAGCCCGTATCTCTTTCCGTCGTGCCATGAAGCAAGCGATTGCTTCAGCCATGCGGGTAGGAGCACAGGGAATCAAAGTTCGCTTGTCAGGCCGTTTAGGTGGAGCTGAAATGGCTCGTACGGAAGAGTACAAAGAAGGACGTGTCCCTCTGCATACGCTCCGTGCTGACATCGACTACGCTATTTCAGAAGCTCAAACAGTATACGGAAAGATCGGTATCAAGATCTGGGTCTTCAAAGGAGAAGTATACGGTAAGCGTGATCTTTCAGTAGTTAACGCTGGTTTGAACGCCGGTGGTGCTGAAGCTCGTGGAGGTTCTGATCGCGGCGATCGTCGTGGCGGTCGTGGTGGAGATGATCGCGATGGTGGTAACCGTCGGGGTCGTGGTGGTGAAGGCGGTGGTGACCGTGGACGCGGAAACAACAACCGTGGTGGCCAAGGCGGTGCAAACCGTGGTGGAAACAACAACCGTGGTGGCCAAGGTGGTGGAAACCGTGGCGGTGGCCCAGGAGGACGTCGCTAATTAGATTGCAAGCCCTAGTTACTAGGGCTTCAGACTCTAAAGAACTCAACGATCATGTTACAACCGAGAAGAACCAAATTCCGCAAACAGCAGAAAGGTCGGATCAAGGGTCTTGCAACGCGGGGCCATGAGATTTCCTTCGGCTCATTTGCAATTAAATCGCTGGAGCCCGGCCGTATTACGGCTCGCCAGATTGAAGCGGCTCGTATCGCTGTTACCCGTGCAATGAAACGGGAAGGACAAGTATGGATTCGTATTTTCCCCGATAAGCCTATTACGAAGAAGCCTGCAGAGGTACGGATGGGTAAAGGGAAAGGTGCTCCCGAATATTGGGTAGCCAACGTGAAACCCGGAACAATTCTATTTGAATCAACGGGTGTACCTCTGGAACTGGCTCAGGAAGCTCTCCGTTTAGCAGCTCAAAAGTTGCCCTTACGGACGAAATTCGTAGTTCGCCGGGATTACCAGGAAGCTAACTAATTTGAGGATTTGATAATTCGACAATTTGAAATGGTTCTAGTCGAATACTACGATTTTCAAATTAGCCCTTTTCAAGTTTTCAAATTATAGCAGTAATGAAAATCAAAGACATTCGGGCTTTGAGTACGGAAGAAATCCGTCAGCAAATTGCCCAGGAAAAAGATGCATTGAGCCGTCTCAAATTTGCTCATGCTATTTCTCCAATCGAAAATCCGTTGCGTATTCGGACCTCCCGTAAGCTTATCGCCCGGTTGTTGACCGAACTTAACGCTCGCTAGTCATTGCCCGATACGGGCACAAAGCAAATTCCGAATCAATGGAAGTAGAACGTAAGCTCAGAAAAGTCAGATTTGGTCGGGTGGTATCCAGCGGCATGGATAAGTCGGTGGTAATTACCGTCGAGCGGAAGGTGAAGCACCCAATCTACGGTAAGTTCCAAAAGAAAACGACCAAATTGATGGTACACGACGAAAACAACGATTGTGGCGTCGGTGATACGATCAAAGTGATGGAAACCCGTCCCTTGTCTAAAAACAAACGGTGGCGTTTGGTGGAAATCATCGAAAAAGCCAAGTAATCAGGCAGGAGTAGGGATCGGTTTCCGTTTTTGATGATTAGCAGATAGCTAAACTAACAAGCGGAAACTGAAAACGAAACTGAAATCTCAGCAAAGACATGCTTCAGCAAGAATCTAGATGTAGCGTAGCGGATAATAGCGGTGCCAAAGAGGTACTCGTAATCCGCGTGTTGGGCGGTACGGGCAAGCGTTACGCATCTATCGGCGACAAAGTCGTAGTAACCGTAAAACAAGCCCTCTCCTCTTCGAACATGAAGAAGGGAACGGTGTCTAAAGCCGTAGTGGTTCGTACGAAAAAAGAAATTCGCCGGAAAGACGGATCTTATATCCGTTTTGAAGATAACGCCGTCGTACTTCTAAACAACCAGGACGAACCGCGTGGAACTCGGATCTTCGGACCAGTTGCTCGCGAATTGCGTGAAAAGCAATTCATGAAAATTGTTTCGCTGGCTCCTGAAGTGCTTTAATCACTCAGGATAATCGTACGAAATCAAACAATGGAAAAGCAAAAGCAAGTGAAGCTTCACGTTCGCAGCGGTGACACGGTTTTAGTGATCGCCGGTGACGCTAAAGGTAAAACCGGCGTTATCAAGTCTGTGGATCGCGAAAAGCAACGGGCTATCGTAGAAGGTGTGAATCTGGTAAAGAAACACGTGAAACCTTCCGCGACTAACCCTCAGGGAGAAATCAAAGAAATCGAAAGTCCCATCCACATCAGTAACCTGAAGGTGGTAGACCCGAAGACGAACGAAGCCTCCCGCACCGGCCGTAAACTGAACGAAAAGGGCAAGTCTCAGCGTTTCAGCAAAAAGAGCGGTAACCTTATTTAACTAGCTTGACGGTTAGCTGCCGTCAACACGAAACAGTGGGTCGGAAATCCACAAACCATTCGCATCAATGGCAACTCCCAGATTAAAACAAAAGTACTTTGACGAAGTAGTTTCTGCTTTGAAAGAGAAGTTCCAGTACAAATCGGTGATGCAAGTACCGAAACTGGAAAAAATTGTGATCAACAAAGGTATCGGTGCTGCTGTAGCAGATAAAAAGCTGGTTGATGTAGGGGTAGAAGAATTATCTACGATCTCTGGTCAGAAAGCAGTAGCCACGATCTCTAAGAAAGCAATTTCTAACTTCAAGCTTCGTGAAAATATGCCCATCGGAGCGAAAGTTACGCTGCGTGGCGAAAAAATGTACGAATTCCTGGACCGTCTGACGTCGATCGCTCTGCCTCGCGTACGTGACTTCAAAGGAATTAGTGACAAAGGCTTTGATGGCCGTGGTAACTACACGTTAGGTGTAAAAGAACAAATCATCTTCCCTGAGATCTCGATTGAGAAAGTACAAAAAATCTCAGGTATGGACATTACGTTCGTTACTACAGCACAAACTGACGCTGAAAGCTTAGAACTGCTGAAGGCTTTAGGAATGCCCTTTGCTGGACAAAAAAAGTAATTATTGATCCCCCGTCACTTCAGATTTCTGAAAAGGACGGGGACCAATTATAAGCAAACAAAATGGCAAAAGAATCAGTCAAAGCAAGAGAGCGGAAACGCGAACGTCTGGTAGCCAAGTACGCTGCTAAACGCAAAGCCCTCAAAGAGGCCGGTGACTTCATCGGACTTGACAAACTTCCCCGTAACGCTTCCCCTGTACGTCTCCATAACCGCGATAAGCTGAATGGTCGTCCTCGGGGGTACATGCGGAAGTTCGGTATCAGCCGTGTTACGTTCCGTCAAATGGCTTCTGATGGAAAAATTCCGGGCGTAACAAAATCGAGCTGGTAATTTTTGGTGTATCCATTTTGATTCTCTAATTTTGCGAGCCGTTTTGAAGCGGCCCGTAGCAAAATCATATTCTTTCATGGATCCGATTGCAGATTACTTGACCCGTCTGCGGAATGCCATCAAGGCTCGCCACAGAATCGTCGAGATCCCGGCTTCCAATCTCAAGAAGGAGATTACTAAAGTTCTCTTTGAGAAAGGCTATATTCAAAGTTACAAATTTGACGAAGAGGCTTCCGTACAAGGAACCATCAAAGTCGCTTTGAAATACAATCCCCTGACGAAACAGTCAGCTATTGTTAAGTTAACTCGCGTAAGTAAACCCGGTCTCCGGAAATACTCAGGTTCGAAAGAGCTGCCCCGCGTATTAAACGGCTTAGGCATTGCAATTGTTTCGACGTCAAAAGGAGTTATGACGGACAAAGAAGCTCGTACCCTCAATGTAGGTGGCGAAGTACTTTGCTACGTTTATTAATTAAACCAATGGAATAGCGGAGGTCAATCTTACCACTGAAAACCTCCGCTAATTCATTTTAACACTCAGTACCATGTCACGCATTGGTAAAAAAATCATTACCCTGCCTGCTGGAGTTAGCGTAACGGTCGATAAAAGCCAGGTTACTGTAAAAGGACCTAAAGGCACATTGAGCCAAACGATTGATCCAGACATTACGGTAGAAATCGAAGGTAGCGAGTTACAAGTGGTTCGCCCTACGGAACAAAAACGCCATAAGGCTCTGCACGGTCTGTACCGTGCCCTAATCAACAATATGGTAGTCGGCGTAAGCACGGGCTACCGTACCGAAATGGAAATCGTTGGGGTAGGTTACAAAGCTTCTAACCAAGGAAACATCCTGGAACTGGCTTTGGGTTACTCACACAGTATTTTCGTCGCTATTCCTGAAGAGTTGAAAATCACAACGGCGATGGAAAAAGGACAAAACCCTAAAGTGGTTTTGGAAGGTATTGATAAGCAACTAATCGGCCAAGTCGCTGCCAAAATTAAGTCTCTCCGTAAGGTTGAGCCTTACAAAGGCAAAGGTATTCGCTTCACGGGTGAATTCGTGCGTCGGAAAGCTGGTAAAGCGGCTGGTAAGAAATAATATTTCCAGTAGAAAGCTTCGGCTATGGCTTGAAGCTTTCTATACTCAAACGTGTGGGTCGGTAATCCACAACCAATTTGAATTCCAATGGCAACTACTAAAGATTCCCGGCGGCTTCGGATCAAACGTAGCATTCGCAGTAACATGGCTGGTACGCCTGTGCGTCCTCGTTTGACGGTCTTCCGCTCTAATAAAGGTATTTACGCCCAACTAATCGACGACGAGGCTGGCAAAACAGTAGCCGCTTCTTCTTCTTTCGAATTAGGCTTACAGGGTAACAACGTTGAAGCTGCTAAGCAAGTAGGCTTGAAAGTAGCCGAATTAGCTAAGGCCGCTGGTATTGAAGCTGTGGTGTTTGACCGGAACGGTTACCTGTATCACGGGAAAGTAAAAGCACTAGCTGACGGAGCCCGCGAAGGTGGCCTTCAATTCTAATTTCAAAGAATCATGCAAACGAACAGACCTACCAAGTATAACGAGTCAGAGTTAAAGGAACGTGTTGTTGCTATTAACCGGGTAGCTAAAGTAGTAAAAGGCGGTCGTCGCTTCAGCTTCTCAGCTATCGTAGTAGTGGGTGATGGCAAAGGCGTAGTAGGCTACGGATTAGGTAAAGCCAATGAAGTAACCGACGCAATCGCTAAAGGAATTGAAGATGCCAAGAAAAACGTGGTACAAGTTCCTTTGTTGAAGCATACGGTACCTCACGATATGGAAGGTAAATTTTCAGGTGGTTTCGTACTGCTGAAGCCTGCTGCTCCGGGTACTGGAGTAATTGCTGGTGGTGCAATGCGTGCCGTTCTGGAAAGTGCTGGTATTCGCGACGTATTAGCGAAATCAAAAGGCTCTTCCAATCCTCACAACGTAGTAAAAGCTACGGTTGATGCTCTGCTGAAAATGCGTGCTCCCCATGAAGTAGCTCGTCAACGTGGAGTGAAACTGACAACCGTATTCAATGGATAAGTCATAGTGTTCTTAGTTCTTGGTTAATTAAGCATAACTTAAGAACCAAGAACTAAAAACCGAGAACTTTAAAGAAATGGCAAAGGTTAAACTTACTCAGGTTCGTAGCACGATTGAACGTCCTGAAAACCAAAAGCGTACTATCAAAGCCCTAGGTTTGGGCAAAATCAATCGGAGTGTGGAAGTTGAGCTGAATGATGCCATCGCTGGTATGATTCGTAAAGTGAACCACCTCATTCAAGTGGAAGAAATCTAAGAAACTCAGTGTGGGGCGGCAACGCTTTTCACTTTGAATCAATACGACAATGAATCTTAGCAATTTGAAACCCGCCGCTGGTTCTACGAAAGTAGGTAAGCGTGTCGGTCGCGGACAAGGCTCTGGTAAAGGAGCAACTTCTGCTCGCGGACATAAAGGGGCTCAGTCTCGTTCGGGTTACAGCAGTAAAAGAGGTTTCGAAGGTGGTCAGATGCCTTTGCAACGTCGTGTACCTAAGTTCGGTTTTAATAACCTGAGCCGCGTAGCTTACAAAGCAATCAATCTGGACGCTATCCAGTCTTTAGTTGAGAAAACTAATGCCACTGTAGTAGACATTGAACTGCTTTACAACAACGGCCTGGTTGGTAAAAAAGATCTGGTGAAAGTACTGAACCGCGGTGAGGTAAAATCAGCTGTTGAAGTGAAGGTACATGCCTTCTCGCAAACGGCGGTTGAAGCCATTGAAAAAGCCGGTGGTAAAGCAGTTACGGTCTAGTTTCCGGATGAACGACAGGTGAATTTGAATCCTCGCTGGAATGAACAAGTTTATAACTACTCTCAAGAACATTTGGTCCATTGAGGAGCTCCGTAGCCGGATCCTCAACACCCTGTTGTTTATTACTGTTTATCGTATAGGTTCATATATTGTCCTGCCAGGTATTGATCCGGCTCGACTTCCTAAGGGCCAAGGAAATGGTTTGCTAGATTTGATTAACACCTTCTCTGGAGGAGCTTTTCAAAACGCTTCCATTTTTGCTCTGGGTATTATGCCCTATATCTCGGCGTCTATTGCAATTCAGCTGTTGACCATTGCACTGCCTTATTTTCAGAAAATGCAGAAAGATGGGGAGTCCGGTCGCCGCAAGCTGAACCAGATCACTCGGGTACTAACCATTTTCGTTACTACGGCTCAGGCAATCGCCTATACCCAATCACAGATTCCGGCGGAAGCCTTAATGATTGAGCGAAGCTGGTTTACCATCTACTCAACAATTATTTTGATTTCGGGCACAATCTTCTGTATGTGGATGGGTGAGCGAATCACTGATAAAGGAATTGGAAATGGTATCTCGCTGCTGATTATGATTGGTATCGTAGCTCGTTTTCCGGTTGCTTTACTTCAGGAAGCTGGCTCAAGAGGTACAGGTGGAGCTTTATTATTCGTAATTGAACTTGTTGCTCTATATTTTGTTGTAATGGGTGCTGTTCTTATTACTCAAGCTACTCGCCGTATTCCGGTACAGTATGCCAAGCAGGTAGTAGGAAACAAGGTAGTAGGCGGACAACGTCAGTATATTCCCTTGAAGTTGAATGCTGCAGGCGTTATGCCCATCATTTTCGCTCAGGCTTTGATGTTCGTACCGGGTCTAGTAGCGGGCTATTTTGCTGAAAAGAGTGATACGGCTCAGTCGATTGCTCAAGCGTTCAATAGCTATGATCACTGGCAGTATAATGTGTTGTTTGGTTTCTTGATTATTGTATTTACGTATTTCTATACGGCGATTTCAGTAAACCCGCAACAGATTGCTGACGACATGAAACGCAGTGGCGGTTTCATTCCTGGTGTTAAACCTGGTTTTGAAACGTCAGAATATATTGGTCAGATTCTTGACCGTATTACTTTACCCGGAGCTATTATGTTAGCTCTGGTGGCAGTAATGCCAGCGATTGCTCGCCTGTTCGGTATTTCTCAAGGCTTTGCACAGTTTTTCGGTGGAACCTCCTTACTTATCTTAGTAGGGGTAGTACTGGATACGTTGCAACAAATTGAAAGCTACCTGCTAATGCGTCGCTACGAAGGCTTAATGAAATCAGGACGCGTGCAAGGCAGAACGACTGAAAGCGTTTCTGCGATTTAATACACAGAAAGATGGTTTATCTAAAAACTGACGAAGAGATTGAATTAATCAAAATCAGTGCTCAGGTTTTGGGTAAGGCTCACGCCGAGGTTGCTAAACTGATTAATCCAGGAGTAACAACTAAGGAACTGGATCGTGTAGCAGAAGAGTTTATTCGGGATCATAAGGGTCATCCTTCGTTTAAAGGGTATAATGACTTTCCGGCTGCTCTTTGTATTTCCGTTAATGAGGTGGTCGTACACGGTTTTCCAAGTGCGTATCGCTTGAAAGAAGGAGATATTATTTCGGTAGATTGTGGGGTTTTTTTGAATGGATACCATTCGGATAGTGCCTTTACTTATCCAGTGGGGGAAATTAAGCCCGAAGTAAAACAACTACTGAAACGCACCTATGATTCTCTTTACCTGGGTATTGATAAAGCAGTAGCAGGGAATCGGATTGGTGACATTGGGTATGCTGTACAAAGTCATGTGGAGCAATTTGGATACGGTGTAGTTCGAGAGTTAGTTGGACACGGCGTAGGTAAGTTTCTTCACGAAGGCCCGGAGGTACCTAATTTCGGAAGAAGAGGTCAAGGTCCCCAACTCAAAGAAGGGATGACTATTGCCATTGAACCGATGATTACCCTGGGTAAACGAAGTGTGGTACAGGAAAAAGATGGTTGGACCATTCGTACAACGGACCGGCAGCCGGCCGCTCACTTTGAGCACACGGTAGCTATTCGTAAAGGAAAGGCCGAAATCTTGACCACTTTCGAATATATTGAGCAAGTACTGGCCGAACGTAGTATGGCCATCGCATAATAGGAAGGATAGGGCGAGTACTTCTCAATTCTAAAAGTCCTATTCTAAACTAAACAAATGGCCAAACAAAGCTCTATAACCACGGACGGTATCATTCTGGAGGCATTATCGAATGCAATGTTTCGGGTACAACTCGAAAATAAGCATGAAGTGATCGCTCACATTTCCGGCAAAATGCGGATGCACTACATCAAAATTCTGCCTGGAGATAAGGTTCGCTTGGAAATGTCGCCTTATGACTTATCAAAGGCTCGTATTACCTACCGATACAAGTAAAGTTGATAGTTGGCAGTTTACAGTTTTCAATTACTGTGACTGGTAACTGGAAACCGAAGCGGCTGAACCGCTGAAAACTGAAAACTCGAAATAAGATGAAAGTCAAAGCTTCGATCAAAAAGCGTAGTGCTGATTGCAAAGTAATTCGTCGCAAAGGAAAGCTCTTCGTGATCAACAAGAAAAACCCTAAGTTTAAACAACGTCAAGGTTAATCCCGCTCGATTTTGGGCGTACAAAAACTTATCCGACCAATATGGCTCGTATTGCAGGGGTAGACATTCCCGACAAAAAGCGGGGCGAAATCGCTCTCACGTACATCTTCGGCATTGGCCGTAGTTTGTCCCGCACCATTTTAGCTAAAGCTGGCGTAAGCGTAGACAAGAAAGCTGGCGAATGGAATGACGAAGAATCTACGGCTATCCGTAACGTCATTAGCAGTGAATACAAAACGGAAGGACCACTTCGGTCAGAAATCCAATTGAACATCAAGCGCTTGATGGATATTGGTTGCTACCGAGGTCTGCGTCACCGGAAAGGACTACCGCTCCGTGGTCAGAAAACGAAGAACAACTCTCGTACCCGGAAAGGTAAGCGTAAGACGGTTGCTAACAAGAAGAAAGCAACGAAATAATTAGTTTAGAGTTTAAGGTTTGAGGTATGAAGTCAACCTTAAACTTTAAACTTTGAACGTTTCAAACTCCATCAGAAATGGCTCAGGCAAAACGGAAAGACAAAGCCAAAAAGCGGGTCGTAGTGGTAGAACCAGTTGGACAGGTTCACATCCGAGCTACGTTTAACAACATCATTATTTCAATTACCAATAACCAAGGTCAAGTAATCTCTTGGGCTTCTGCTGGTAAAATGGGCTTTAAGGGTTCCAAAAAGAACACGCCTTATGCTGCTCAGGTTGCCGCTGCTAACTGTGCTCAAGTAGCTCACGAAGCAGGAATGCGTAAAGCTGAAGTGTTTGTAAAAGGACCCGGTTCAGGCCGTGAATCAGCGATTCGTACGATTCAAGGTTCAGGTATTGAAGTAACGTTGATTAAGGACATCACTCCGCTGCCCCACAATGGCTGCCGTCCTCCCAAACGTCGTCGCGTCTAGTACCGACACAATTCTAACTTTTAGTGAGATAGGCACCCCTGGTTGGTGATTACCAGTATCGGGCCGAAGCATTAATCAACCAATCACCTTGTCCTAATCGACAACTCAAAAGATATAGGAAATAGGTTACAAGGGTATATACCGCTTCAAACCTCTCCAATTTCATTTTTCATGGCACGTTATACAGGTCCTAAGGCAAAAATCTCCCGTCGTTTTGGCGACGCAGCCGTTCTCGGTGGAGGTAAGGCTGTTTCTCGCAAAAACTATGGTCCCGGCCAACATGGCAAGGGTAAGCGGGGTAAAAAGTCTGAATATTCTCTCCAATTGCAAGAAAAGCAAAAGGTAAAATATACGTACGGTATTCTGGAAAGACAATTTGAAAACCTTTTCCATAAAGCTGCCGTTCGTGAAGGTATCACGGGTGAAAACCTGCTGAAATTGTGCGAAGCTCGTCTGGACAACACGGTATACCGTTTAGGTATCGCTCCGACGCGTCGGGCAGCTCGTCAGTTGGTCGTTCACAAACACATCGTTGTTGACGGTGAAATCGTGAACGTACCTTCTTATTCCCTACGTCCAGGCCAATTGATCTCGGTTCGTGAAAAGTCAAAATCTCTGGAAGCCGTGCAAAACAGTTTGGCTGGCCGGAACACGAAGCGTTTTAGCTGGTTGGAATGGGAACAGTCTAACTTACAAGGTAAATTCGTTAGCTATCCTGAACGCGATCAGATTCCGGAAAGCTTCAATGAGCAGGCAATCGTCGAATTGTATTCGAAGTAGTAAGCCAAATCTTATTTACTCTGGACTTTTCCAGAGCCTTGATTCTCCCAGTAAGGATTGGAGGATGGGTTGGTCCATCCTTCAATCCTTTGCGTCGTCAAGGTTTACCATCCAAGTATTACGCTAAAAACCCAATCCGTATGTCAATACTCGCGTTCCAAATGCCCGACAAAGTCGTAATGGAAAAGGCCAACGACTTTCACGGTGTATTTGAGTTTAAGCCCTTGGAAAAGGGCTACGGTGTCACGATTGGCAATGCCCTCCGTCGGATCCTGCTCTCCTCTCTGGAAGGTTACGCCATCACAAGCGTAAAATTCTCAGGAGTATTGCATGAGTTCTCTTCCATTGAAGGTGTCATGGAAGATGTAACTGATATTATTCTGAATCTGAAACAGGTTCGCTTCAAAGCAGCCTCGGAAGTACTGGATAATAAGATTAACGTGAAGGTTAAAAACCAAAAGGTTCTCACTGCCGGTGATATCCAAAAGTTTACCCCTTATTTCACGATTCTTAATCCTGAATTAGAACTTCTCCACATCGACGAATCCAAGGAATTGGATATTGAGTTGATTCTGGAAAAAGGCCGTGGTTATATTCCCGCTGACGAACCTCGTACGACGGAATTACCTTTCGGTCATATTGCTATCGATGCGATTTATACGCCTATCAAAAACGTAAAATACAGCATCGAAAACTTCCGCGTGGAACAACGTACGGATTACGAGAAATTGATCATTGAAGTAATGACCGATGGCTCAATCCACCCGGAAGACGCTTTGAAAGGAGCCGCTTACATCTTGATTCAACACTTCATGTTGTTCAGCGATCAAACGATGACTTTCGAAACGGTTAAACCTGAAGAAGAAAACGTAGTAGATGAAGAATTCCTGCACATGCGGAAATTACTCAAAACTCCTCTTCAGGATCTGGATCTTTCTGTACGTGCGTACAACTGCTTGAAATCAGCAGACGTTCGCTCATTGGGTGATCTGGTGAAACTGGAAATTTCTGACATGATGAAGTTCCGCAACTTCGGTAAGAAATCGCTTACTGAGCTGGAGCAACTAGTAGCAGATAAAAATCTTCACTTCGGAATGGACGTAGCTAAGTATCGTCTAGAAGAAGAATAGTATATTTGAAAGTGCTTAGAAACGAAGGCATTAGCTGTAGTTTCTAAGCACTTTTTATAACCATCGAACTGGCAGCACTCGATCGTTTTTTTCAATCAATTCGTAATAGGTGGGGCAGTAGATCGCTGCAAACTGGTGTCCTGACCGCAACTTACGACTCCCATGAGACACGGGAAAAAATTTAACCACTTAGGCCGTCAGGCTTCGCATCGTAGCTCTCTGTTAGCTAACCTGACCATTTCTTTGATCCTGCACAAACGGATTGAAACGACTTTAGCGAAAGCGAAAGAACTTCGTAAATACGCTGAGCCTCTGATCAATCGTGCGAAAGAAGATACGACACACAATCGTCGTACCGTATTTAGCTACCTGCAGAGCAAAGAAGCCGTTAAGGAATTGTTCAGTTCAGTAGCTGAGAAAGTTGCTGATCGTCCTGGTGGATACACGCGGATCATCAAATTGGGCAACCGTTTGGGTGATAACGCAGAGGTAGCTTTGATCGAGCTGGTTGACTTCAACGAAGTTTACAGTGCGAAAGAAGTAGAAGAAAAGAAAACGACTCGTCGTAGCCGTCGTGGTGGTAAGAAAACTACGGATGATGTTCCTGCTGCTGAAGTAGTAGAAACGACGCCGGTAGCCGCTGCCGCTACTGAAGCTCCTGCAACGGAAGAACAGGCTCCTGAAGCTCCCGCTGCTGAAGAAGAAAAGAAAGACGAAGAATAGTCTTTTCTCACGTCTAAAAGGGTACTCACATTCCGTGAGTACCCTTTTTTGTATTACTTCCGGTAATCTAGAGCGGGCTTTCGATCACCCAACAAAGCTTCGTATTTGAAATTTTTACCCCGCAATTCTTCCCATTCCTTTTTCGCTTTTTTCATTAAATCAGGATCATTGTAAAGATCGATTGCCGTTAAGGCAAGGGTTTTGGCAGCGACCATCATTCCCTTTATACCAATGCTGGTACCACCCGCTGCTACGGCCTGCCAACTATGCGGAGCCGTACCGGGTACCCAAGTGGCCGCCGTCATCCCTACCGTAGGAACTACCCAGCTTACGTCCCCTACATCCGTCGAGGCTGATCCCAATAGGCTGGCGGCTGAATAGGGAGCTATTTGTTGAGCACTACCCGGTTTTGGGAGAGAGCCGAATGAGGCTCCAAAGCTTTCGGTAAGCTTTTCGGCAAACTTCTTCTCTTCGTCGGTATACGAGAAGCCTCCTACCTGCTCAAGGTTTTTGTACATGAGGCTAGCCAGTGACTCTACCGAAAGTAGATTATACACGCCACCAATCACTTCCAGTTCCATCGTGGTCTCCGTACCCAACGCGGCTCCTTCGGCGGCTTTAGTGATGCGTTTCCAGACGTTTTGTAAGATACTACGGTCTTTATGACGGGCGTAGTAGTATACTTCCGCAAAATCGGGTACTACGTTAGGAGCTTCGCCCCCTTTCGTAATGATGTAATGGATTCGGGTATCCTGCGGAATGTGTTCCCGCATCATGTTGACCATGTCATTCATGGCTTCCACGCCGTCAAGGGCTGAACGACCGCGTTCGGGAGCCGCAGCAGCGTGGGCGGAGATCCCTTTAAATCTGAATTTACCCGAAATGTTAGCTAAGGAAGACGAAGGATTGGCCGCATTCGCATCGCCCGGATGCCAATGTAAAGCGACGTCGGTATCCTTGAAAATGCCATCACGAACCATGTATACCTTACCTGAACCACCTTCTTCTGCCGGCGTTCCAATGAGCTTGATCGTTCCCGTTTTGCCGGATTGCTTCAGCCAGTCTTTTACAGCAATGGCGGCGGCTGATGAGCCTGTACCGAACAAATGGTGACCACAAGCATGACCCGCCCGTTGCCCTTCAATCACCTTCCGTTCGGGAGTAGCTGCCTGAGCTAAACCCGGTAAGGCATCGTATTCGGCCAGGATACTAATGACGGGCTTGCCACTTCCGTAGGTAGCGATGAAAGCTGTAGGAATACCCGCCACGCCTGACTCAATGCTAAATGCTGCTTTCTTTAATTCAGTCTGCAACAGAGCGGAGCTTTTCGTTTCCTGGTAACCTACTTCGGCATAATCCCAGATTTTTTTGGAAATGGCTCCGTAGTAATCCGTTTTGTCCTGCAAGCTGGAAATGACTTTCTGCGAATCGGATTGGGCCTGAGAGATACCTATACTAAGGGCAAGTAGGCCAAGAGTAAGAAAGGGTCGCTTCTTCATACGAGAGATGAAATTGAGTCGATAGGAGTGGAAAGATCAGATCATACATGAGGAAGAAAAGACAGCTTACCTCCACTCACATTACTAGCAACGCTATTATTTTGAATGAGAGAAAATCGGAAGATCTATCATACTGATCTCAATGGATACTTGCAACGGAATCGGCGTTTCGAATAAAAATAGAGACTATTTATTCGTAAATGCAGCGGATGGGAGAAATAGTATTTTGATTAAATCGGCGGTAGCGGTTTTCTTCAATTCCATATTTGAATAGTAGTAATTAGTGCCAAAATCAAACGGATCTGAACTATTTTTCTTAAAAGTTTCTTTTTTAAAGAGCTTAGCTTTAAAGCTTTTCGGCTAGAAGAAGTATCTTTGTCCAATTTGTACAGTAAAAGAACTAATAGCACATAATGCCCTTGTCTGTCTTTCCGGCTAGCAAGGGCTTCTTTACGAACCAGGCATGAGCAATCAAACCCAGGAAGCCCTCCTTTTATTAGAAGACGGCACGACGTTTCGTGGTACCGCATTAGGCAAAATTGGCACGCACGGTGGTGAAATTTGCTTTAATACGGGCATGACCGGCTACCAGGAGATCTACACAGACCCCTCGTATTTTGGTCAGGTGGTTGTCAATACCAATGCACACATCGGAAATTACGGCGTCCTACTGGATACGGAAGAGGAATCGAATAGTGTGAAGATTTCAGGGATGATCTGTAATTCTTTCTCACCCATTCATTCTCGTAATGTAGCCGATTCATCTTTGCAGGAGTATTTTGAAAAGGCTGGAATCGTGGGAATCAGCGATGTGGATACGCGTCAGTTAGTACGCATCATCCGCGAGCGTGGAGCGATGAACTGCATTATTTCTTCTGAAATCCTTGATCCAGAAGAATTGATGGTTGAACTGAAAAAGCTGCCTTCCATGGAAGGTCTGGAACTTTCTTCAGTAGTAAGTACGAAAGAGCCTTATTTTGTAGGCAATGAAGATGCGAAATATCGGGTAGCGGTAATGGATTACGGTACCAAGAAAAGCATCCTCAATAACTTCGCTACGCGTGATTGCTACAGCAAAGTTTTCCCCGCAAAAACGCCTGTAGAAGAGGTGTTAGCCTGGAATCCGGATGGTTTCTTTATCTCGAATGGTCCAGGCGATCCGGCAGCGATGGAGTACGCCGTTGAAACGGTGAAAGAACTCATTGATACGGGTAAGCCTTTGTTTGGTATTTGTTTAGGCCACCAGTTACTGGCTGAAGCAAGTGGTATTTCCACGTATAAGATGCACCACGGTCACCGTGGATTGAATCACCCGGTACAAAACCTGATTACAGGTTTGTGTGAGATTACTTCCCAAAACCACGGTTTTGCCGTAAACGCGGATGAAATCAAAAGCCACCCGAACGTAGAAGTAACGCACGTTAACCTTAACGACAAAACCATCGAAGGGATTCGTCGGACGGATAAACCGGCTTTCTCGGTACAATATCACCCAGAAGCGGCTCCAGGACCTCACGATTCCCGTTATCTGTTCGATCAGTTCGTTGAGCTGTTGAGCAAAGAAACGGTAGAAGCATAGGCATTGACTGATTTTCGATATAAAAAAGACCGATGCTTGAGGTATCGGTCTTTTTTGTGAAGTTAGGGAATCGTTCGTCTTCGTAAATAGATGGCTCCGAAGACTCCCAACCCATTCTTAACCGAGCTGGGAATAAGCGTAGGTTCAGCAAAAGGATTATTGCCATTTTCCATTTGCAGGGCACTCGCTTTCAAAAACTCGTACGCATGGCGGTCGCACTGAAGAATGAGTAAATCCGTTGATCGAGGCGTGCGTAAGACCGAATCCGGGGAAATAATTCTTCCCAGATACGCCCGTACCATTGGGGAGTTAAGCCGAAGTTCATCGGCAGTTTTGAAGTGATCCCATCGCGTTTCCAAACCATTAATCACGGTATCTCTTCCATCAACGGCCGTCGTATCCGAAAAGGCCCATTGCCGCCCGAGGGCAAAGTAGTACGGCTCTGTACCAGTACCTCCGTTCCAAAGCAAGGTGTACGTTCGGTATACGGTAACGCTCAAGGGGCGTTGGATATAACTCAAGCCTTCGTCACGCCAGCTTACGCCATTTACCACGGACGGAATAGTACAGGAGGCTTCAATGGGAGGGAAATCAGGAGCTGAAGCCGTCAACGTATATGTGCCACCCGCGACCAATGGCATTTGTCGGGTAGTAATTCGATAAACGTCGGCCCGGGGAGGTAAGGTGACCGTTCGCTGACCATTGGAAATCTGTACCACCGCATTGCGGATGAAAGCAGCACTATCGGTGCCCACCATGGGCTGATTGGAACGTAGCGTAACCTGAATGATTTGCTCGTGGGGGTTCAAGTAACATTCCAGTACTAATTTACGCTCGTACGGAATCAGTACGGAGTTTACTTCCTGCTCGCAAGCCAGGCAGCCGATCAGACTCAGCAACAGTACTACAGCAACGAGTATCTTCATGGTTTAAAACTTAAATCCGTACGAAACACTAGGAATGATCGGGAATAAGGAAACTTGCTTCAGGATACGTTTTGACTGAGTAGCGGTACTTTCCGAATCATCGATGTAGTAGAAAAAGGGATTTCGCCGACTATACGCATTGTATAAGCTAAACTCCCAAGTACGCTCGTGACGACGCTTTTGTTTGCGAAGTTGTACGCTCAAATCCAGCCGATGATACGGGGCGGCCCGAAAACTGTTTCGTTGGTTATAATCAAAAACCTGAGCCGGAAATAGAGAAACATTACCCGATTGGATCGGGCCCCGAATTTCAAAGGTACTTTGGGGGAGGGAAAGGGCCTGTCCCGTTCCATACACCCAGGTTCCCGAAAACGTCACCCAGGAGTTGAGGTGATAAATGCCAACCAGTGATACATCGTGGCGGCGGTCGTACCGAGCCCAGAACTTCTGTCCGCTATTGAGTTCGTCAAACTGATTTTGAATCCAGGAAAGCGTGTAGCCGACCCAGCCCGTAAGCCGACCCGTTTTCTTTTGTAGTAAAAATTCAGTTCCGTAGCTCCAGCCCTGACCCGCCGTAATTTGTTCTTCCCACGAACGGGGCTGTCGGTTCGTTTCCGTCAGACTTTCCAGACCCGTACTCGCCAAAAAACTAGAACCTTCCTTGTACGAAAGAATACCATCCATCTTTTTGTAAAATCCTTCCAGGGTTACCGAGAAAGGGCGATAATCTTTGACCACGCCCAGAGCAATTTGCCGCGACTGTTGCGGAGCAATATTCTGCGTAGTAGGTACCCAAAGGTCCGTCGGCAATCCCACCCCCGAATTCGACAAGAGGTGAATGTACTGGTTCATGGTCGCATACGAAGCCTTTACGGCCCAATCGTGGGGAAAGGTATATGCAACCGCCAATCGAGGCTCAGGCCGGACGTACGTGCGACCATCGGTGGTAAACGAACTTAACCGAACCCCTGCGTTGATTCGTAAAGGAGTAGTAGGGTGATAGGTGTCCTCCAGGTACAGGCCGCCTTCGTAACTGTCCAGGGGCTGACTACGAGCCACATTCTGGGATGCAATACTGCTTTCGAGGGTGACCGTCTGCGGTAAAAATCGATGTGAGGTTAGCAATGCACCCGCTTTGACGGCGTGCTTAGGTGAAGGCGACCAATCAAAGCTACTTTTTAGGGAAAAGTCTCGGATGGAAGAAGCGTTTTGAAGCACGTACTGACTCGTAACCTGATTGAACGTTTGGGAACTACGGGCGTCTACTTGAAATTGGTAGTAACTGTAAATCAGTGAAGTATTTGCGAAAAGCTGGTCGGAAAACAGGTGATTCCACCGCAGGCTAGCCGTGGCATTTCCCCAGTTTAATCCGCCGCCCTGGCTGTTGGCATCAATTCGGGAAGCGAAAGAAAACCGATCCTGACCGAAATACCCACTCAGGTACAGCTTATTCCGTCGGCCAAAATCATAATTGACTTTTGCGTTGAGATCGTAGAAGTAATAACCAGCCTGGTTTTCGCGGGGTAGGAGAGGCTTGAGTAAGAGATCCGCATACGTCCGCCGACCGGAAATAATAAACGAAGATTGGTTTTTTTTGATGGGGCCTTCCAGTGCCAAACGGCTGGAAATCAGTCCAATTCCGCCTTCACCGTGAAACGCTTCTTTGTGGCCTTCCTTCATCTGCATCTCAATAACGGAAGAAAGCCGACCGCCGTACCGAGCCGGGAATCCACCTTTGATCAGCTCGACGGATTTGAGAGCATCGCCGTTGAAAAGGGAGAAAAAGCCAAACAGGTGAAACGAATTGTAGACCGGAGCATCGTCGAGCATAATCAGATTCTGATCGGGACCACCCCCGCGAATGTACAGCCCGGAGTTGCCTTCGGAGCCTTTTTGTACGCCGGGAAGCAATTGCAGGACTTTCAGCATATCCTTTTCTCCTAATAGAGCCGGTACCGCCTTCATCTGCTGAATGGGAACCGATACAGTAGACATCTGTACATGTTGCGATTCTTTGGCTACCTGCTCAGCGGAAACGACGACTTCCTGTAATTGCCGGTTCTCCGCTCTCAAAGTCAGATTCAGTTCCGTACTTTTTCGAAAGACCAGAGTTCGAGTTTCCGTTTGAAAACCCACCGATGAGATGATTACGTGCAGACTATCCGAAGGAGGAAGCGTTAGCGAATAAAAGCCGTAAGCATTGGTGGTTGTGCCCGTTTGTCGCTCCGTTACACGGATCGATACGCCCGGTAATAGTTCGCCCGAACCCTGTTCCCGTACGTACCCACTGAGGGTAACACGGCTGGTTTGAGCCTGAACTATACGGAAGGAAAAGAGTAAAATCAGGGTAAAGCGTACCAGCATAGCAACCGATGGGTTGTCGAAAAGGTCTAGAGAGCGAACGCCAATCTACAAAACAAACGGCTGAAGTACAGAGATGTTACGAATTACTTCATTTATACGATTAATCGGGAAAATAAGAAGAAGCTACTGGAAGAAGGAGCGATCACCGTACGCGAAGCTGGGGAATCCCCCAGCCGTAGCAGTTGTAATAGAGTGGATTGGATAATAAACCAGTGAACTAGCACTAAATAGGAAGGTGAAGGCTAAACGAAGAAGCTCTTGTGGCAAGCAGCACACAGGCTATTCCATCAGCAAAATTCAGGATTATAGGGGAATTAAACATTGCGAAAACGCAAAAAACCACTTGCGTTTTCGCAACAAATGTACGTACACGTTTTTACTTATCCCGCGAAAGCTGGGTGCGAATCCGACTGATTTGATAGTAACTCATATTAAGATAACTTGCCAGTACACTCTGGGCTAAACGTCCTCGTAAATTTGGGTATTGTTGCTCAAATAATTGATATCGGCGAAGCGGCGAACGCGTGCAAAGCAATTGGATGCGGGCATCATAGTCCAAAAAGTATTGCTGCGTAAAATGAAGTACAACCTGAATATATTCGTGATGTTCTTCTTGCAATCGAATAAAGTCGCGATAATGCAAGCGAAAAATGGTACTTTCTTCTAGTGTTTCCAGATATTGCGTAGAAGGGATTTGCTGATAAAAACTTTGGCTAATGGTACCTACTCCTCCTTCGGCTAGAATCCAGGCCGTAATCTCTTTACCCTCTTCAAAATAGTAGGCCCGCAAGAGTCCTTTTTCAATAAAATACAAGTACTCACTGGACTGGCCGGGCGTTACTAAAATAGAACCTTTTAGATACGTAGTTGGCTTAAATAATTGATTTAATGCCTGCTGAGCCGGTTCAGAAAAAGGCGGAAACTGAGTAATGACTTCAGCTAATTGGGTTGGTAATTCAGTAAGAGGTAGCATAGGCAAATAAAAACTAGCCCTCAATGTTACGAAACTTACCGTTAAATATGTCTAAGATAAGTATATTATTGTACAATAGCCATCACTTTAAACGGCTTGGGTTCGCCAATAAATAATTGCTGAAAGCCTTCAATTTGATACGCTGCCAAACGTCCATTTTTACTTTCCAAGGTGAGGATTCGCTCCGATTCAAAGAGATAATTTTTATCCAAAAGTGTGGCTTTAACCTTTTCCAATTTACCCTGCTCATCCGTAATGACCTCCATGTATTGAACGGGTAAATTTTCTCCTTGTCGAAGGCGATAGGAAATAGTATGCGTAGAAAGGGTATCTACAAAGTAACTTTGGGTAAAAGCCGGTTTATTGATGTCAGCTTGTGCAAACAATTCCAGTTCTTTACTCCAGTCAATTTTTTGCGTAATTAAGGTCTCGTTTTCTTCGTTTACAATCACGTCTTTCCGAACCAAGGGTTTCGTACGGCTTAAGGAAATAATCTGGGCATCGATGTATCCTTTTAAATCATAATACGGAGCTTTAAAATTATCCGAGCGTTGCGGCGACTGGCAAGCAAAGACTACTAACAGGGGTAGCAGGTATACCAACTTTTTCATGACAGGAGAACAGCAAAAACGAAAAGATAGTTTGACGTCTACCAAGGTTTATGAATACGTTGAGGAGTTAAAACATACAGGGGTCAAGGTGTACCCACGAATGTTTTAACTCCTCAAGCCTCGGTCTTCCGAAAGTTATTTAAGAACGTAGCTCAGTTGTTCCGCGTTTTCCTGTAACCATTCGTGTACTTCTTCCACGATCTGGCGAATGGAAATTTCGGGTTTCCAGCCCGTTAGTTCGGTTACTTTGCTGTTGTCGGTGATGTACAGCGGAATATCTGCCGTACGGCCTTCCGTAACAGCTTTAATCGGAATCGTTTTCCCCGTAACCTCCTGGCAGACCTTCGTTAGTTCTACGAGTGACGTACTGACTTCGACGCCACCGCCAACGTTCAGCACTTCGCCATTTACTTTGTCGATATTGTGCAACTGCCAGTCTACCAAACGGTACAGATCGGCTACATGTAGCATATCACGAGTTTGTTTACCCGTACCATTAAAGCCAATGTACGCCAGTTGTTGTTCGTAGAAATGGCGGGCTACCCACAACACCATCACGCCCTGATCGGCTTTGCCCATTTGCCAAGGGCCCGTCAGTACGCCGCAACGGTTGATCACCGTTTTCAGACCATAGAATTCATTATACTCGTGGATCATCAGCTCCGAAGCCAGCTTGGTAGCTCCGTACAACGAGCGGGCTCCGTCGAGGGGGAAGTGCTCGGCAATACCCTTGGACGAGGCTCCTGGAAGCGGTTGCTCTTCAGTCAGGGCAAAACGCGTATCGGCTTCCTGATACGTCAGTTTTTCCAGCGGCTTGATCGGGTAAATGCGGCTGGTCGACAGGAAAATAAAGTTAGCCTTGTGCTTTAGAGCAAAGTTGAGGCAATTGATGGTACCAACCAGATTGGTATTGATCAGGTAATCGGGCGAGCCGTTGAGACCAGCCAATACGGAAGGTTCGGCAGACGCTTCAATCACGGCATCTACGGCCGGAATTACGTCGAAATCTTCTTTGGAACGAATATCTCCGTGTACAAACTCAATTCCAGCTGCTTTGAGTCGGTTGATATTTAATTCTGAACCCCGCCGTTTGAGGTTATCTAAGGCAAAGATTTCGTACGAAGGATAGTTTTTCTTGAGACTAAGGGCGAGGGCTGAACCCACAAACCCGGCTCCGCCAGTAATAAGAATTTTCATAATACGTGAGATTGTAGACTGTTGCTTGAAAGCGTAACGGTGGCTTACTGCTTCGAGCCTACACACAGAAATGGTTGAAAAATGAAAAGATTAACAATAGAAATGTAGTACCATGCATTCCCTAATCCGTAACCCGCTTGAGATCAAAGTTTTGAGCGGGACGAATGATGAGGGGTACTTTCTCAATCTTCACGGCCGAACTATCCAAACCAAACCATCGATCTTCGGAGGTAGTAAAGGCCTTGATGTAGAAGTAAGCCTGCATGGTGATACGCTCCCAGAAGGGGAGATCGTTTTCGAAGGACAGGAATTTTTCCAGTACGACGAAGCGGAAATCACCGATTACGTTCTGCTTGTTCAGCGATTCGTACCGGCTGGTAATATCCACTTCTTTACGTTTTACCATGTCCTGGATTACTTTCCGGAAGTAAAGGTTAATACGTTGTTCTACGCGGAAACCCAGTCGGAAGGTCACTTTAATGACATCATCCGGGGCAATAACGTTGACCTTATACTCCATCGTATACGGATCATCCACGGTATCCACGTGGACAAACCAGTAAATGTCAGCTCGCTTCGGACGCTTTTGGAAAATGGAGTAGATGACTTTCGACTCGATCTCGCTCACCCGCGAAGCATTCGACATAAAAATCAGGTGCGTTGCGTATTTGGGAATCGACATGTCCCGGCTGAGTTCTTTCAGGGGTTCCGTATAATCGGAGAGCTTCACATATTCCGTCAGACGAGCTTTGATGTTGAAGGCCCGTAACCAGATAATCATCACCCCCGCAATCGTCGTACCGATCAGCAATGAAACCCAGCCGCCATGCGTAAATTTCAGCAGATTCGCCAGCAGGAATGAAAACTCAATACTCAGGTATACCACCAGGAATAGAATCACACCATAGAAATTGAATCGGTGCGTATACAGATAGTACGCCATCAGCATGGTGGTCATCAACATTGTCAGCGTAATCGCCAGACCGTAGGCCGCTTCCATGTTGGTTGATTCGCGGAAATAGAGTACAACGCCCATACAACCCGCCCACAACAGCCAGTTCACACTAGGCACGTACAACTGCCCTTTTTCATTGGAAGGATACCGAAGCTTTACTTTGGGCCAGAAGTTCAAACGAATGGCTTCTGAAATCAGCGTGAAGGATCCCGTAATCAAAGCCTGACTGGCGATGATGGCTGCCATTGTCGCAATGGTAATACCGGGCAGTAAGAACCACTCGGGCATCATTTCGTAAATGGGCTTGCGACCCCGCAGAAACTCACCCGTATGTTCCATCAGCCAGGCTCCCTGACCGAAGTACTGGAGCATCAAACAGAGCTTCACAAAAACCCAGGATACCCGAATGTTGCCGCGACCGCAGTGGCCCATATCGGAGTACAGAGCTTCCGCACCCGTCGAGCAAAGAAAGACCGAACCCAGCAACCAGAAGCCGCCCGCCTCGTGAGCCAGCATGTCGTAGGCATAATAGGGACTGATGGCCCGTAGAATGGTCCAGTCGTGGGAAATCCAGAGAACTCCGAAAAAGCCCAGCATACTAAACCAGATGAACATCAGCGGTCCGAACGAGCGGCCCACCAGCTGCGTACCTAGGGCCTGGATGAGGAATAAAATCGTGATGATAACCAGGATGATATAAATAATATACTTCTCCAGGTGAGGATACCGCATCTCTAACCCTTCAACGGCCGAAGCCACCGACATGGGAGGCGTAATAATACCATCGGCCAGCAGGGCTGCTCCACCAATGATGGCCGGAACCGTTAACCAACGGGCGTGCTTCCGCACTAGTGTGTACAAGGCGAAGACACCGCCTTCACCCCGGTTATCGGCCCGTAAAATAAGAATGACGTACTTGATGGTAGTAAGTAGAGTCAGCGTCCAGAATACGCAGGAAACAGCTCCCAAAGCAAGGCGTTCGGAAATGGGATTTTCGCCCACGACAGCCTGCATTACGTACAGCGGAGAGGTTCCAATATCTCCGTAAATGATACCCAGGGCAATCAGGAGCCCCGCAGTACTCACCTTATCCAGGTGTTTATGATCCATGTAAAAGTTGGCTTGATAGCCGCAAAGTTAAGTAATTAGACAACCAGCCGTACGGGGGCAGAAACGAAGCTTCACAAAAAGGCCGACCCAAACGTAGCGTTCAGATCGGCCAGAAACGTTACAATACGCCTTCGACCTCTTTACGAAGCTGGGCTTCGTCCCGGAAGCCTACGAGGCGGTTGATGGGTTTACCGTCTTTAAACAGAATAAGCGTAGGAATGGCATCCACCCGAAACTGTTTCACCACGTCCGGATCACGGTCGGCGTCAATTTTTAGAACGGCTACTTTCCCGGTCCAGTCTTTCTTGAGCTTTTGCAGAATCGGATCCTGCTGTTTGCAGGGACCGCACCAGACGGCGTAAAAGTCAACCAGTACTACTTTGTTGTCTTTCAGCGTTTGATCGAGTACGGATTTTCCGGTAGGAGCCGCCACCATGGCCGGGCGTTCCTTTGGAGCTACTACAGTCTTGTTAGCGGTAGTCCATTTCAGATACCCGCCATCGAGGTTGTATACCTCCGTGAATCCTGCTTTCGCCAAGTACTCAGCCGCTTGTCCGCTTCGACCGCCCGAGTAGCAATACACCAGCACGGGCTTGTTTTTGTCAAGCTTTGCGACCTGCTCGGCAAAAGAAGTCTGCTGTTTCCAGTCGATGTTCTGGGCATTGGGTAAATAGCCGCGTTCGTACTCCGAAGAGGTACGAACATCCAGAATCTGCGTAGCACCGGGAAGCTTGCCTTCAAAGGCATTGACATCCAGGTTGGTTTGAGCAAGGGCCGACAGGCTCAAGAGGCTCGCCAGTATACTTACCAGAAAACGAAAATTCTTCATGTCAGGGTTGTTGATGAGCCAATGCAGCCCGAATCAGAGAGACGCTTTTACTTCAGATTATCCAGATTGTAATGGAGCCCGATGTTTTCGCGGCGGGACATGGCCATTTTTATCACAAGATACGAAACGTTGATCATGTTCCGTAATTCACAAATCGGTACCGAAACTTTTGATTCCCGGTACAATTGTTCGTGTTCACGATACAATAACTCTACCCGCTCGTAAGCCCGGCGTAAGCGTCGGTTGGTACGCACAATACCTACATAGTTGGACATAATGCTGTTAAGCTCCCGGGTCATTTCCGTGACCAGTACCTGCTCTTCCGGATGCGTTGTACCAGAGTCATCCCAGTCGGGAACATCGTCCGGAATAAGAGCCTGTGACAACTCTTCAATCGTATGCAAAAAAGCCCGGTGACTGAATACCACGGCTTCCAGTAAGGAATTAGAAGCCAGACGGTTGGCTCCGTGCAGACCCGTACAAGAACATTCACCGGCGGCGTAAAGAAAATGAATGTTGGTTTGTCCCCATTCATTCACCCGAACGCCCCCACAAAGATAGTGTTGTGCGGGTACAACCGGAATCATATCGGTCCGAATATCAATGCCCAGGTCCAGACAATGCTGCGTAATGTTGGGAAAGTGCTCCAGAAACTTTTCGTAATCGGCATCCCGTACGTCCAGATAGACGTGATCGGTACCGTTCCGTTTCATTTCGGAGTCGATGGCTCGGGCTGTAATGTCGCGGGGGGCTAAGGAAAGGCGGGGGTCGTACTGTTCCATGAACGT
The DNA here is from genome assembly GCF_048595215.1 of Siphonobacter sp. NCBI lineage: Bacteria > Pseudomonadati > Bacteroidota > Cytophagia > Cytophagales > Cytophagaceae > Siphonobacter > Siphonobacter sp. The sequence goes on along the minus strand of NZ_JBMDWJ010000173.1, from coordinate 9,546 downwards.
CGAACCATCCGCGTTTTTCAGAATACCGCCAAAGCCGCGTACGGCTTCCGAAATCAGGAAGGAAGGCTTTTTGCCGGGTTGGTACAGGCTGGTGGGGTGAAACTGGATGAATTCCATATTATCACAAATCCCCTTAGCCCGGTACGCCATGGCAATGCCGTCGCCGGTTGCAATGGTTGGATTCGTGGTACTCTGGTAGATGTTCCCGATGCCACCCGTGGCCAGCATGGTCGTTTTCGCCAGAAACTTATCGACTTCGCCCGTTTGCGTATTCAGCACGTACGCTCCGAAGCACTTGATGTCTTCCCGATACCGCAAAACGGTTTCGCCCAGATGGTGCTGGGTAATGAGTTCGACGGCGTAGTAATGCGTGAAAATCTGGATGCTGGTATGGCGTTGAACCTCTTCCAGCAAGGCTCGCTCGATTTCGGCTCCAGTAATATCCTTGAAATGAAGAATGCGGTGATCGGAATGGCCGCCTTCGCGGGCCAAATCGTAGTCTTCGCCGTGGCGATCGAACCGCGTTCCGTAATCAATCAGTTCCTGAATACGGGCGGGAGCTTCTTTGACTACAATTTCTACAATATCGCGTTTGTTGAGGCCATCACCGGCGTCCACGGTATCATCGATGTGTTTGTCGAAGGAATCCTCTTTGGACCATACCGCTGCAATGCCGCCCTGGGCGTATTTAGTATTAGTTTCGTCGGCCTGAACTTTGGTAATGATGGCAATGGAAACCGCTTCCTGACGGCTTTCAAAATAACGAGCCAGTTTGGTCGCATAACTTAGCCCGGCAATACCCGAACCGATCACAAGGAAGTCGTACTGATGAGTCATATTACATCCAAAACGATTTAGAGCGGCGAAAGTTAAAAGATATTTGGTAATGCGAGCCACTTAGGAAGGGAAATGTCTGCAGCTACGGTTGAGATCAAGAATAGAATGTCTTATTTTAGTAATCAGGAAATAAATCAGCTGGCCTGCAACGTATAAAATAACCTTCGAAGCCGAGCGGGCGGAGCAAATGCTAGTCTATCTAAACCCTGGTCAATACGAACTCCTATGGACTTACTTCTTAGTAGCGTACGTCGAAAGTCAATCCTGCGAATAGTACTGATTCTGGGCATTAGTTGGGGATGGTTAACGGGCTGTACCGTGCGACTAGCTCCCCAACATAATCAAGCCTTAGTCGCGGGTTTAGTGGAGCAGAATAAGGCGGTGATGGAATTCTTTGCCTTTTACGCCTGGGGAACCAAAGCGGCCAGTTTTCCCGAACGACTGCCCGAGTATAATCGCCTGATTGGCAATTTCGACGCCCTGGCCTTGCAGGCCGATGCCCGGCCCGTTCCCCGTAATAAGATCAAAACGAAAGTAAACGAAGCCTTACAGAAACGGGGCATTCCGGTACTGGAGGAGGGCGAAATTCCAAGTGCTACGGCCCTGCGAAAAATTTACGAAACGCTCGTGAAAATGCGGGATACTGACCAAAAGCAGGGGCTAACCCTGACCGAAAGCCAAGCCTTTAAGGGGATGGTGAAAATTTACCTGGATCAGGCTCTTACGTACGAAAATTTTCTGGAACGCTAACCTTACGTACCCATGGAGCTGGACATTACGCAACTCATGAAAGACATCAGCACGGCGGTATCTGCGGTACTGGGCAAAGATGTGACTACCATCCAGGGTTTTCGGGATCGGCAGCTAAAAGCCATTGCTCAGCAGTCGGTCCTGATTACAGCGGGTATTGCGACGGGTGAAATCACGGAAGAAACCCGCGAGTTTTTTCTGGACAGTTTACAGGATATGGTACTGAACTTTTTGAAAACGCTGCAGGGCGTCGCTCAGGTGACGATCGAAAAAGCCTGGAACGCCGCCGTAACCGTAATCTGGGACGCGATTGAAAAGGTGACGGGAATACGGTTAGTAGGGTAAACTAATAACCATATTAAACGATCCAATTTAAACGCGTATAACATATATAGGAATATAAACGCTAAGCTTAAAATGTTATTTAAGTTTAGTATGTAATTATTTTATAATAACATATTATGTATGTAATAGTTTTTTAAATTTAGATTTTTTTACAAAAGTTGAAATAAATTGATTCTGAACTATTATATATTTGAAGTAAAGGTTATCGCGTATTGACATTTTCGCATTCTGCATCTTTTAGCTTCTCAGATAATTTTTCTGATACCTCTAATTAATAGTTTAGAGGGAAAATAGATTTCGTATTTCCAAATCCTCCATTGAATTTATTTATTATGTACTTAGAGTTGTGGAGCTTGGTACAACGGTCAATCTTACGTTGCCAATTGAAACGATGGTTCGCGTTCATAGTGAATCTTAGATAAAGGTAACATGCTGATTAGTCAAGAAGTGGCACGGTGAATAAAGAAGTGAACCATTGTTTTTCAGTGGGTTGTAAGCAGAATGCTATATTAAATTATAGAAAAGCCATAATGCCACGGTGTCTTAAGCGATAACCTTTTAATCTAATATTTATAATGATGAATACTAAGCATTGGTATAAACCCAAAGCATATATACATTTTAGCCCATCTTTCAATCGTAGAGATTATGATTTTGTAGAAAGCTACGTTTCTAAAGAAATCAACATTATAAAACATGGCTTTTTCCCATTAATCAATAAAGTAGTAACGGAAAAGAGGTACAAGAAGCTGAAAAATGAAAACGAAGAGACTATAAGATCACATTATGATTATGTGAATAAGAAATCTACTGCTAAAGAAAGACAGATTTACTATGCAAATCACTTAGATAGTTACATATATGCTTACTATGCAAGAGAAATAGTTGGGAAAAAGTACGAAGAAGTGATTAATTCAAATCCTAGTCTACATTTAAGCGTATGTGCATATAGGTTCATTGAGACAAAGCCCGGATCTAATAGAGGTAAATCTAATGCTCATTTTGCTAAAGAAGTTTTTGATTACATAAGTAGCAATCCTTCATGTGCCGTTTTATGCTTTGATATAGAAAAATTTTTCGATAGTTTAGATCATAATTATTTAAAAAAAATGTGGTGTAAAGCCATAGGTGAAAAATTATTGCCTCTTGATCAATATAAGATATATAAGTTTCTTACAAATTTTACATATGTTGAGGAGAGTGATTTACTCAAAGAATATAATCATCATATTATTCCACGATCTATTCTGAAACAACATCGTCAAGATAACAATTTTGTTTGTTATTGTCCTGAAAAAAAAGATTTCAAAAATAAAATTATAGGTAGAAATAACTATAAGAATAAATCTCTCATAAAATTTCATCCTTTTAAAGATACACAAGGTAAGCTCAAAGGTATCCCACAAGGTACTGCTATAAGTGCGTTGCTCGCGAATATTTATATGCTTGATTTTGATAATAAGATTAATGCAAAATTAGCAACTTTAGAAGGTATCTATAGAAGATATTCGGATGATATTATAATAGTTACTTCTTTAGAAAATAAAAACGAAATATTGGAATTCGTCAATAGAGAAATAGAAATCAATAAACTTTCGTTTAATGATAAAACAGAAATTGTTGAATTTATAGATGGTAAACCAATAAATTCTAATCTAAAATATCTGGGTTTTGAATTTAATGGTAATAGTGCATTAATTAAATCATCAAGCTTAGCTAAATACTACAGAAAAGTAAAAAGACATATAAAAATAAAAGCATTAAAGGCTTATTATTTGCAAAAGAAAAAACAAACTATACATACCCAAATATATAGAAAAAATCTTTATATTAAATATAGTCATTTAGGTAAAAGAAACTACATAAACTATGCTTACAAATCATCATATATTTTGCAGTCTAAAGCTATTAGATTGCAAATAAGGAATCATTGGAAAAACATACATTTACATATGAATAAGTGGGAAAACAAATTAAGAATACCGAAATATTGATTGTTTGATAATTGTATTTTATAAAAGTATTTCCTAATTATAGATATGTTTTTACGTAAAGATATCTATAATTATAAGTGCCAATATAGAAGTACCGATAATAAAAAACTCTATTTATCGGCACCTCCTACACACTATGTCGTTCCCATAGCGAAAATTCATCCCAGCATTACCAATCCAGTTTGACCAGAGCTACGGCCTGCCGTTCTAGCGTAATGGGCAAAGAGACTTTCGCATCGACGGTTTTTACTTTCCGCATAACCAAACATTTTAATTTTCCCGCTTTTTCCAGGATTGCAATCTGCTGGGAAGTAGGCTTTTGCGGAGAGCCCATTTTTTTCCACGCCTCGTAGGAATTGCTATTTTCCTTGTCAATCACATAAACTCGCACCGTCGCTTTTCGGGCCGGAACGTGAGCGATTTCCAGGTTGATGGTTTCCGTAGGTCCCGGCTTATCGTCATCGTGGTAGTTCCAGACCATTACGGCTGCGGTTTTCTGATCACTGGTTGCCAGGGCTCCAATATCGGAGGTCGGCCCGTGAACGCTTGATTTCAGAACATCCGTCAACGCATACATGCGATTGCTTTGAGCCATGACCCGTTTTCCCGACATCATGCCAAACATCCGGAATACATTCAGTACCGGCTTGTCTACGCCATTCGTGGCTAAATCCCGAAACCCGTAGAACCAGGGCTGATCTTCAAATTCGAAGGACCAGGACACGGCACCCAGGAAATTAATTTTAGCCATATCCGCCAGTAGATATTTTCGGGCAAACGTCGCGGCGGTATAGCTGGAGTACATGGTTCCATTCCGGTATGCATTTTCGGGATTCGTCGCCATACCGCAGGCCGCACAACCTTCCGGGTCCGATTCCCCGATGATGATGGGTAAATCTTTGGTCTCGGGATACGCCGCCGTAATCGCAAAACCCGTCTTGATGTCATTCAACTGGGCGGACATGTCCATACGGACGGAGCCATCCAATAGTCTAGGTTGTCCCTTGGCGTGAAATAAAATAGCATCCACGGGTGAACCCTTCTTCCCTGTAGCGTAGTTAGTCCCCGAAATGCAGTGCTTGATAAAGTTATTAGTCCACTCAGTAGCTCCCTTGCCCCGCGTCCCCGCAATATTGATACCCCCGATTTTGGCCGTGGGTAAGGCCCGTTTCAAACCATCGGCGGCGTAGTCGTAAAGCTTCAGAAATTCCTCCTGCGTGCCTTTCCAGTAATGACCATTCGGCTCGTTCCAAACTTCCCAGTACCAGCTTTCCACTTCCTTCTGGCCGTAGCGTTCAACCGAGTGTTTGACCCATTGATAGACCAGCTCCCGCCATTTATTATAATCCTTGGGGGGATACGCCCAGCCCGTAATAATATCCGTGTAGGGATCGCCCGGTTTCCAGTAATGCCGATACGGTTCCGGATGCGTGGATAAGGCCTGCGGCATAAAGCCAATCTGAGCCAGGGGCTTCATGCCTCGCTTCACGTAACTATCGAAAATGCTATCTACGATGGCCCAGTTGTAAATGGGCTGTCCGTTGGCATCTTCAGTATAGGCATTGGTGGAGCCCCATTTCAGGGCCGCTTTTCCGTCACCCGATACTAGCAAACTATGGGTTCGTACATAAACGGGTACGGGGCTTAACTGGGCTAGTTCCGTTAATAACTTTTGCCCATCCTTCATGTAGGTATAGTTGGGTTCATCGTACCCAAACCAGGCCCAGACGGGTTTCATGGGAGCAATTTCCTGCTTGAGGTCTACTTGAATGGCAGGGTTTTGAGCAGAGGTAGAGGTCGTTGAAAAAAAGAATAAAGTAACGACCATCCAAGCCGAAAGGACGTAGATTTGGCGAGACCAGGGTCTGGAAAAAAAGGGCATAACTTAAAGAAGTCTAGGTTTAGCATCATTCGACAATGATGGCAAAGTAAGCTTTATTCTTCAGTTGAGGAACCTGTTCGGTCGGGTACAGGGACTTGTTTCCCGTAACAATTCTATGTTCACCCACAAAAAAGTCCGTAACCACGGTTACGGACTAAAAATTAAAGGATCGCTCGGTGCAGTTTCACCTGATCTTCCATAAAGCCACCGTACAATCGCCGGTGATCTTTGAAGTTGAAAACGCTTCCATCGTTTCGTACATGCTCAATTTTGGATAAATCGAGCGTTTGTACCAGCCAAGCTTCGGCCTGCGGCGTATGCGAAGCAATAATTCCTTCTTCGGGCAAACCCGTATCAGGGGTCGAGTAAAAGGCTGAAAAGCCGTAATTAATATCGACCGCGGGTGACCAAAGGGCATTTCCCACGGTCTGTGAAACCACGGTATAACATTGATTCTCTAAAGCTCTTGCCCGGGCACCCACGTGTACCCGCGTAGCTCCGCGAATGGTTTCAGTACAGCTTGGAGCTACCACTAGTGAAGCTCCTAGGTTACAGAGCAACTGCGAACTCAGCGAAAATTCAACGTCGTAGCAAATCTGAATGCCAAAACGGCCCCAGTCCGCTTCAAACATGGTCAGTTCTTTTTCACCACTCGAAATACCCCAGTGCTCATTTTCGAAACGGGTCATAAAGAATTTGTCCTGATACCCTACGAGGCCTTTCGGAGAGAAGACGTAAGCCCGATTAACGAGCTCTTTCTTTAAGAGTACCGGAAAACTCGGAGCTACGATACTAACGCCGTATTGGCGGGACAGTTCCGCGAAAACCGTACAGAAATCGGCCCGTAAGGCGTCCATTTCCCGTACTTGTTGGCGGATGTTCTGGCGAATGTCTTCCGAAAACAGACTCACCAGTTCCATCGACCCGTATTCGGGAAATACCAACAGTTGGGCTTTTTGCCCGGCAGCCTGGGCTACCCAGCATTCGGTATGCCGACGCCAGGCTAGAAAATCAACGTGTTCAGTAATCGGATATTGAGCAGCGGCAATCGTTACTTCCAAGGGTACAGGCGTTTAAGCGATGGTGGGTGATAGGGCTTTGAGCCAATACACCATGGGTTTGGCCGTCGAGGTGGTTTCGCCAACGTCGGGCCATTCCATGTGGCTTTGCAGCGAAGGTTCGCGATGATAGCCGCGTTTGGTCCAGAATTCATCCAGGGGACGGTAATCATGCGGACGAGCCGGATGCGTCTCCGGGCGAACCACGGAACAGAAGCAGGCCGTTTGAAACGTACCAAAGCTGCGAGCATGGGCTTCGCGTTCATCAAAAAAACGATGCCCCAATCCCTGACCCCGATAGTCGGGCAGGAGGATGCTTTCTCCGAAATAAAAAATAGTACGTATATCCATACCTGCTTCTTCAAAGGGCTGACGAACCTCGGCGGTTTCCTCTTCCAGGGGAATACAGGTGGTGGCTCCGATCATCCGCTCGCCGTCATACGCCGCAAACAGGAAGGAACGCTCCGTCTTCGTATAAGTCTGTAAATACGCTTTTTCGTACGCTAGGGAGCCTTCATAGAGGTACGGGAAACTTCGGAATACTGCAATACGTAAATGGGCCAGGTCATCGAATACTTCTTCAATTGCCTGTCCAGTTTTATGAATGAAATGCATAGAATCAGGGAAAGTCTGGTTAGGGTGGGAAGCTTCAAAAGTTCACACCCTACTGCCATGCCTTTAGACTACGAAACGCGTTGAATCCAGAGGGGCAGGTTGTAATACGTCGTAACGCGGGTAATTTTTCCGTCTTTCACTTCCAGAAAAGCCCCGGCGGGTAATTCATAGGTTTGATGACGAGCTTCGGGCAGACCGTCTTCCCCCTTTTTATAAACGCCATTCACTACAAATTCAGCGGCTACCCGCGTTTGCGTAGGTTCGCTGAAAAACACCAGATCGGTTAAGGTTTCTTCGTAGCTTTCATCCATGTGCTCGAGAAACTTGGTAAACTGCTCGATGCCGATGCGGGCATCACCCTGGTTGGGTTCATGACGTATTTCGGGATCTACCAGGCTTAGCATTCCCTGCCAGTTTTTGTCGTTGAAATAGGCATAATATTGTTGAACAATTTCCAGTGCAGTCATAGTGGATACAGAAATTAAAAGATCGAATAAAACGTACTAAACATTAAAGAAACGTTTCAGGAAAAACGTTCAATGCAAATTACGACAGAATTGTAACTTTTGGTAGGGTTAATTGTTCGATGAGTACAATCGAACCAATCCCTACGTTATGTCCCGCACCTATTCCCTGAAAACGATTCAGAAGTTACCCATTACGCTGGATCAGGCCTGGGATTTTTTTAGTCAGCCCGGAAATCTGAAAGATATTACGCCGTCTACGATGGGCTTTACGATTCGAAGTCACCACCACGGCGACCGGATGTACGCCGGACAAGTCATTGAATATACCGTAAAGCCTCTATTTGGAATTCCCTTGTACTGGATGACGGAAATTACCCACGTAAAAGACCACGCTTATTTTGTGGACGAGCAGCGGTTTGGACCGTACAGTCTGTGGCACCATCAGCACCATTTTCGGGAGATTGCAGGTGGCGTGGAAATGACTGACATTGTACATTACCGGCTGCCTTTCTGGATTCTGGGGGATATCGCTCACGCGATCATAGCGAAAGATAAACTGCGGGAAATCTTCACCTTTCGTTATCAGAAAGCTGAAGAAGTGTTCGGAGCCTGGCCGGATGGACAGTCGCTGAACATTCAATTTTATTAGGTTTACTCGCTTGCCCCGATCTAAAACCGTTAATGGAATGATCGGGGCATTACTGGTCAGGCGTCTTAGACGCAAAACACCACCCCGATCATTCCATGATGGTCACAGATCGGGGTGAGCTTTTATCGTCTACCTCGTTTTGGTCCGCTGGTGGGCTTTTTGCCGCCCGAATTTTTGGGTCCGGGCCGTCCACCTGTCTTGCTGGCTTTGGGTCCGCCGGGTTTACTGCCGGGCCGACCAGCGGCCTGAGCTTTTTGCCAGGGTCTGGCCTTTTTCTCGTGGAAAGCTCCCTTAAACGTTGGATCGGCCTTCTTGCGTTGGTCATCCACTTCCCGCAGCATATCCTGCCGTTCCTGGAAAGGCGTATTGGTTACTTCGACCGCTTCGGGTAAAAACTCCACCGGAATTTCCTGACCGATGATTTTTTCAATTTTCTCGATGTGGTATTCTTCGGCCTCTGTAACAAAGGTGATGGCCTCGCCGGTACGGAAAGCCCGTCCGGTCCGACCAATCCGGTGTACGTAATCTTCGTAAATCAGCGGTACGTCGAAGTTAATGACGTGCGTAACTTCCTGCACGTCAATTCCCCGGGCGGCCACGTCCGTCGCCACCAGTACCCGGATTGTATTATCCCGGAAAGCCTGCATGGCGTTGATTCGCGTATTCTGGCCCTTGTTGGCGTGAATGACCCGAACTTCCTCTTCCGAGAAGACTTTCCGTGAAATGAATTTGTGAATATTATCGGCGACTTCCTTCGAGCGAACGAAAATCATCACCTTCTGAAAGGCGGGGTCCTGTAAGAGGTAACCCAGCAGATTGATTTTTGTATGCAGGTTCGGTACGGAATAAATGACCTGATTCACCGTCGTTGCCGTCGTTTCCAGCGGCGTTAATTGAAAAAGGGTCGGAAAATACAGAAAAAAGAACGAAAACATATCTACATTTTACG
>NZ_JBMDWJ010000172.1:0-1855 GCF_048595215.1 Siphonobacter sp. | reverse complement strand
CCTTTATTCAAAACGTGTATACAACCATTCATCCGAGTGTATATTGGAAATTCCGCCAGGAGGCTTTAGCGTATTTGTATCATCAGCAAGCGGGACAACCGCATACGCTAGCTGAAATTACTTTTCCGGACGTACATCCCCTGTATGGTCAGGTGGATGTCAAAGGATCTTCCGAAGCCCGTAACTTAAGTACACAAAAAGATTTACAGACGCAGCTCGAAACCTTACAACGTGTACTAGATCAGGTAGGAATGGAAACGTTTGAAAAACAACAGGTCGCTCACTTTTTGATTGACATTTCTCAGCCCTTACAAGCCAGTACGGAACCGTATATCACCGCGTATTTGGATCATCGCATCCATCCGCATTTACGTACGTTGAACGATACTGTCATAGACGATTATTTTCGGGAAACGGCTCTAGATACAGGCCGATTTTATCACCACCGGCGGAAATACGATCGAGCCATTCAACAGATCAATGATAACCTGACGCGTACCCTCGACCAGCGGCAGCAGGAAGCCCAGGCCATTTTTCCGCATTACTATGAGCGATTCCGAACCGATGGGGTAGAGCATAATCTGTACATCGGTGCTTCTATTGCCCCAACCCTCGGCTTTCGTACCGAACACCTGCGTAAGCTGCGATTGTGGCAACTTCGCGTAGTGTGTGAGCTGGAGGCAAGTCATCAGCAATTGCGGCCAGTATTGCCGTATCCATTCGATGTAACAACCTTGATCCTGGTATTTCCCAATACCATCACCATCGCTTTTCGTCTGGATGAAAAGCGGTTCGACGTGCAAGGAACCTACAATGCCCGCTTTGAAATCGTAAAAAAACGCATTGATAAAGCCCATGTAAAGGGTACTCAGGAACGTATTACGCAGTCCGGGAAACTGTGCGTGGTATACTCCGGGGATGAAGAGCAGGCGGAATATGATCAGTACCTGACTCAGCTACAAAAGGAAGGACTGCTTGACTCCACCATAGAAAAATTGGATGTAGAAGATTTACAGGGAGTGGCTGGTTTAAAAGTACTGCGAGTCGGAATTGCTGTACCAAGGGGAAAGGATTTTGCCTCTACACCGGCTGAAGCCAGCCATATTACTAAAGAACCCACTCCTAACTAGAAGTGGGTTCTAACAACGCTCCGCTTGATTTTATGTACTGTAATTTCTTACCAAGAACCAGGGGTCATTAACAAGCCGTCGTACTCGGTGGCATCCGGAATGGTTGAAATCAAGATGGCGGGTTTTCCCTTACTCTCGGTGACGGTATAGTAATAGACTTTCTTGTGTTCCTTTAATTCGGAAGCCGTCATGTTGCGTTTGAAATTGTGACTGCTTACGCAATTGTCCTTGCTTTTGAAATTTCCTTCGGTGGGCGTAACCGTTAAAGTACCCTCTTCTTCATTAAACTTCACCCGTCCTTTTTCGAACGAGAATACCTCCGTGCGGCAATTGTAGGCGGTAACGTTATTGATCGTATAACATTCATAGGTACCATTCTTTTTAAACTCAAAAGACATGGATTGCTCGTTGGCATGGCCCACGTAATTATCGCCATTGTCCCAGTAACTACCCGCTGACGAGCGACCAAAACTCCATTTTCCTACGACTTCATTCGGGGCGGGCGACTGGGTTGCTGGATCCAAATCATCCCCCTTTTTACAGGAACTAGTAACCATACTCAACACCGTTAGTACTAACGCAAATACCTTTTTCATGAAATTATGATTCGTTTGATAGATTGAACGGATCAAAGTTGATCGTTAAACCAGCCTGGGAAAATGTACATTATTCCGAATTGTCATTATATCTGTATGAATTGTAGATAGGGGAGGGGTAATTTGTGT
>NZ_JBMDWJ010000171.1:0-16195 GCF_048595215.1 Siphonobacter sp. | reverse complement strand
CGGTTCCCATATTGATCGGTTAAGTCGATCTCCAATAATCCTGTATTGGCTGGATCGGCGTATACTTTCAGTTTTGTTGTTACCTGGGTTCCTTCTTCAAATACCCGGATGGCCCGGGCGTAATCGTACAAATCCTGGTCTGCCAGCAAGAGACTTTTACCCGATTTCCCGGGCGTCTCGACCACCGATACCGGAGCCCATTTCGGAGCGTAAACATTCCAGTCAGGAATGGCCCCTTCGGTTTCTAACGCATCAAAATTGTCTTTTACCGTACCTTTCACGCGGTACGTAACGGGTACGGGCGTCCGACTAACCCAGATGTCTTCCTTGTTCATGCTGTAGCTCAGCCACAGGTCATTGCCCGGCGGGTTTCCATTCCCTTCTTCGATGCCCCGCATGTAACAGGGACCGAAATCTTTCCAGCGACCGGTATACCGTCGGGGCGGTAATTCTCCCTGAATCAGTAGCATGTGATCAAACAGAATCCCGTCGTCGCCTGTCACCACGACTAATGGAAAGCGGTACTGCGTTTGTTCGATGGGATTGTAACTCAGGGCGTAGCAGCCATCATCCGTCCGCTGCCCCCATTGCTTCCCGCCGGACATCACCAGCGTGGGGACTTTCACGGGTTCAGAAAACGTTTTGCCTTCGTCCGAAGAAAGAGCCGTGAGTGATTTTTTCCAGAGAGCGACTACTTTCCCGTCTTTGCGGTGGTAGTACGACAGGGCCTGTCCAGCCTTTTTGTGGTTGTAAAATCCATCAAGGCCGTTGTCTTCGTCGTACCACTGAAAGGTCATGAGCGGATCCTTCAGCAGATCGTCGCAGGCTTTTACAAAAGCTGCATCCGTTGCTTTTTTGTAGAACGGATAACTCGTATTGGATTCATTCCAATGGGCGTGACTGGTGTAGCGAATGAAATAAATGGGTCCGTAGGTTCCGTCTTTGTAGGCTTCGCGTACCACCCGTCCGATGCCTCCTTTGCCGAAAGGATCTTCGGTATGACCGTAGAAAGCCAGTACCAGCAACCGACCATTCGGAGCCACGTAGAAACCCATTCGCTGGTGCATCATGTATCCCTTATACCCTTCCGGAATTTTGACGCCCGCCGGAGCCTGATACGGCGGAAACACCACCTGAGGCTTATTCCAGTGTCGGCCGTCTTGGGAAGTTATGACCAGCGTTTGGCCCGGAGCCACGTGCTCATCCACGGGATTGCTCAGGTATTGCTGATAGAACGTGCCGTTCCAGTAACAGAGATTCGAGGCGTGGTTGTACGTCCAGCCGTGGTCATCGGCGGTTTCGGGGTGGGTACGGTTGGCCCGCAGGGTTTGTCGGTTTTCGGTACCAATGGCGTACCGTAGACGACCTTCGTGAAGCGTCGGATCGACGGTCTCGCCACCGATATACCGGACGGGTTCCTGCGGACTGCCGGTCTGGGCGTAGCCATTCAGTACCTGAAAAAAGGCCAGCCCGAGCCAAAAGGAAGTTGATTTCATACGCCAAAATAAGAACAGATGCCGGCGTACCTACTCGAAGAGCAAGAAAAAAGCCCTGTCACGTGGACAGGGCCTGTATTAGTTTTTCAATTTTCGCCAGCCAATGTTTTTGAGCTGGTCGGCGTATTTACGGAACGTTGGTTCGGTCACTTCACTTAGGCTAAGCGAACCCCGCAAGAGTCCAGACCGGTGATTGCCTTCAATGTAATACTCACAACCGGGCAGTACATCCAGCGTGACCTCCTGCCGCAGCCGGGGTACTAGCGTTAGTCCACTCAAAGCCGTTTCGATACGGACGGTACCCGGCTCCAGTTTAAGAGCCATGCTACCCCAGCTATCGAGTTTACCAATGTATTTGCCGTTGATCCATACTTTAAAGCGGCGGAAAAAAGCTTTTTTCTCCCCCACTCGATACAGATATACTACCGCGTCCTCGACGGAGGAGTCTTCCTCGGATTTACCCCAAACCAGGCCGGATAGCCAGGAAAGCGGGTGAAGCGTCTCATCCATACTCGTTGTGATTAGTCAGTGCGAAGGTACAAAACCCGGAACGGCTTTGGAAAAAATAGTGCCGAGATTGGAGAGATTTAATCTAGTGATGGATTCGCAGATCCGTTTTACGCCGCAGTAAAGAATCGCTGGCAAAGTACGTAATCTGTGGATCGAGGTCTGCCAGTGGTTTAGGAGACGTGGCCCCGCCCCAACGTAAAATTCGCAGCTTTACTTCACCCACTCCTTTGCCTAGGAAACCCAGCAGGCGAGCTCCGGTTTCGGAAATATCAATTAGGCGATGATGTCCATAAGGGCCCCGGTCATTAATTCGAACGATGATGGACTTCTGAGTGAGCGGATTAATTACTTCGACGAGTGAATTAAACGGTAAACTACGGTGGGCCGCCGTGAGGAACGTCTGGTTGAATAATTCGCCAGCTGCCGTCTTTTTTCCCTCAAATTTGGAATGATAAATGGAGGCCAAACCCGTTAACTCTTTGATACTCTGTGCTTTTGCTTTGCAGAAAGTCAAACAACTCAAAAGAGCCGAAATCTTCAATACGGGTACATTCATGGGGTATGTGGATTCGGTAAGCGACACAAAAATGAACGCAATCGGCCAAACTGCCAAATTAAATCGTGGGTCTACGCATTAACAACGCTAAAAACCTTGGTATCAGTCTTCTATAAAAACTATCTCCGTAGAAATTTAGTATAGGCGTATTAGAATTATTCAATTTATACCGCTTTCATTGAAACCTTACTCAAAAACCTACTTGTTAAGTTTCATTGCATTTTTTTAATAAAAACTTTATTTATATCATTAACTTAATTTCGAATAATTTGTTTTTATCAAAATATTATCCCGAATCAAGTAAAAAATAAAGTTCATAATTTGGTTTTTTGAATTTTTGCCTATAATGTTGTACCTATAAAAAATTCAAGTTCAGTACGTCTTCTTATCGCAAATATTCCTGGCCGCACTTGGAGGATTTGCTTCAGTAGAGAAGTAGACTTTATCACGTAAAGTTTACGTAATTAATTGACGTATATACTTAACGTCAATTACCATTCTCCGTACTGAAACTACTCTTTCTTGATTTCTGACATAACAGTTTCAGTGACTCACGGGCCATCCGCTCCGTAGCACTTCAGTCACTGCATGAGCTACTTTCCGGAAGTAGATTCATTCAGTTTACGTTACGGTTCCGCAGGTCATCGGGAAAGATTGCGGCCCTTTCCCTGACCTGCGGCCGTTCGTAACCTTATCATTCCAGTAGCCCCTGATTCCCAATTACTACTTAAACTACCCATTACCAGTCATTTTGAATCTGTTCCTTCTATGCAGTAAAACCTGATTGATTGCATTTCGCTTACCCCAGGCGAAAGCGAACCCACGAATGGCCGTATCATGGGTTTTGCCGAAGCTACTTCCCGCTTGTTCACACACTTGACCCTTATCATGAAGAGAAAATTACTCTGGCTATTTGCCGTATTAATGGGTTGGTCGATGGCTGTTTCCGCTCAGGATCAGGTTTTGATCGGAAAGGTCTTCTCCGACGACGATAAACTCGGTCTACCCGGCACTTCCGTATCCATCAAAGGAACCACCATCGGTACTACTACCGACACCGAAGGCAAATTCAAACTTACCCTTCCCTCGGGCGGAGCCACGTTGGTGATTTCCTTCATTGGCTATATCAAACAGGAAGTGACCGTAACGACCCAGACCTCACTTGACGTTTATTTGAAACCGGAAGCGGGTCAGCTCACCGAAGTGGTGGTAACCGCTCTGGGGATTCAACGGGAGAAAAAGGCCCTGGGTTACGCTCAGCAAAGTATTGGTGGCAAAGCCGTTTCGGAAGTTCGCCCCGCTAACGTAGCCAATGCCCTGTCGGGTAAAGTAGCAGGTCTACGCATTCAGGCGGGCACCGGACCGGGTTCGGGTTCAACGATCCAGATTCGGGGTGCCTCCTCCATTACCAACAACAACCAGCCACTCATTGTCATCGATGGCGTGCCCATCGAGCAAAGTTTCAGCAAGCGACTAGGCGGAGGTATTGCCGACATTAACCCCGAAAATATCAAGGACGTTTCGGTACTGAAAGGTCCTTCGGCTTCGGCTCTGTACGGTTCGCGGGCGGCCAACGGCGTAATCTTGATTACGACGAAAGACGGCTCGGGTCAGCAGGGCATCGGCGTGGAAGTGAATACCAACTATACCGTCGAACGCCCCTGGATTTCACCCAACTTTCAGAATACCTACGGCGGTGGAAACGGGTATCGCACCTGGTACCGCAACGGCTGGAGTGGCTCGATTACCGATCCGGCAGAAATTGCTCAGTACCGGGCCGCCTATGGTCCGAATGCTCCACTGACGGGTACGGAAGGTACCGACGAAAGCTGGGGTGCCCCGCTGGATGGCCGGCTGGTTCGCCAGTGGTGGACGGGTACCGATGTAGCACCGCTCACGCCCATGCCCAGTAATTACCGGGATTTCTGGCAAACGGGTAGTACCTGGTCCAACAATGTTGCCATTTCTGGTGGGAATGAGAAAGGAAGTTTCCGCCTCGGTTTAGGCCGACTGGATCAGAAAGGCATTATGTATTTCAATGATTTCCACCGCAATAACTATAAACTGAATAGCCATTACAATTTCACCCCTAAACTAAGCGTAAACGTCTCCGCCGAGTACATCAAAAGTGGATCGGGTAACCGGGGCTACACGGGAGGTCAGGAGTTTATCTGGTCGCACCGACAAACCGACTGGAATAAATTACGCGACTGGCGGAGTTATACCAACGTGCACATCCAGCCCCCCGGCGATACGGATCCGCCGAACTGGCAGCATACCTTCTTTACGAATCCCTACTACAGTCAGGAAATGTTGCCCACATCGGATACGCGAGATCGCCTCGTCGGAAACATCGCCCTGAATTACAAAATCCTCGATGATCTGACGCTGACGCTTCGCTCGGGTACGGATCTCTGGACGCAGACCGTCATTGCCGTCAGCAATTTCGAACGCGTCCGGAACGGTGCCCGCTCGTACGGAGCCTACAACGAAGAAGTACTCCGGCGGCAGGAAACCAATACCGACGTTCTGTTGACTTACAAAAAAGACATCACGGAAACGTTCTCGATCAATGCTACGGCGGGGGCTCTCTTGCGTACTAACTACTACAAACGCAATTATACCAATGTGGGTCAGCTGGTGATTGATGGCGTATATAACCTATCGAACTCCATTGCCACGCAGAATACCGTAGCCAGTGCCATCGAACGCAAGGAAAGTCAGTCGGTATTCGGAGCCGTGAACTTTGGCTGGCAGAATATGCTCTTTCTGGATGTAACCGCCCGAAACGACTGGTCATCGACCCTACCCTCGAACAATCGCAGCTATTTCTACCCTTCGGCGGCTCTGAGTGCGGTGGTTTCGGATCTGGTACCGAGTTTAAAAAACAACGTCCTATCCTTTTTGAAAGTACGAGGTAGTCTGGCTCAGGTAGGTAACGACACCGACCCCTACGGACTGGCCGAAGTCTATACCGCCGGAACTTCCTGGAACGGCTCCCTGCCCGAATTTTACGTACCGACGCGTAAACCCAACCCCACCCTGAAACCTGAAATCACGACGGGCCAGGAAGTGGGTCTGGAGGCTCGCTTCTTCCGGGGCAAACTCGGTCTGGACGTTACCTATTACAGTCAGACGACGAAAGATCAGATTATTCCCGTCCAACTCTCGAAGGCAACGGGCTATAACAGTGCCATTCAGAACATCGGAAAAATGCGAAACCGGGGCCTGGAAATCAGCATTACGGGTACGCCCGTTAAACTCGACAATGGGTTTACTTGGGACGTAGCTCTGAACTTTGCCCGTAACCGCAATACCGTACTGGAACTGCTGCCGGGTGTACTCAATAACCTGGTTATCAACGAACGCCGGGGTCTGACCCTAGAAGCTCGGGCGGGCCAACCCTACGGAACGCTGTACGGCTACGGATTCGAGCGGGTACAAAGCAACGATCCCTCCGCCGCGTACTATGATCCAACGGGTCAATACGCGGGTCAGTTGGTACTCACGAATGGTTTACCCGTCAAATCCACTACGCAGAAAATTCTGGGTAACGTACAACCCGACTGGATGGGTGGCTTCTCGAATACGTTTTCCTACAAAGGTCTCATCTTATCCGCTCTCATCGACGCGAAGATTGGCGGCGATATGTACGACGAAGGAACGGCCAACGCCCGCTGGACGGGTCAGTACGCCGAAACGGCCCTTGGACGGGAAGAAGGGGTGATTGGAAAAGGCGTAGCCGCCGTCCGCAGTGCCGAAGGTACGTACACCTTCACGCCTAACTCGACCATCGTTTCGGCCAATCAGTACTATGGCTACAACAACCCGCGTAACTACCACGAAGCGGCCATTTTCGATGCTTCCTACGTGAAGTTACGGGAAGTGTCGCTGGGCTACCAAATTCCTTCGGCTTTCATCAAGCGACTGCGGCTGCAATCAGCCAAGATTTCAGTGGTGGGACGGAACGTGGCCATGTTGTTCAAAAACCATCCCCACGCCGATCCCGAAATTGACGCCAATGGCGGCAATGCTCAGGGTTTTGGCTACGGCGAACTCCCCTCTTCCCGCAGCATGGGCTTCAACCTGAGCCTGGGTTTCTAACGCCGGAAAAGAGCTTTTATTCTGACCAACATTACTCCCTGACGAATGAAAACATTGACGATAAAAACGCTTGCCCTCGCCACCGGAATGGCCCTGATGACGTCGGGCTGTACGGGTAGCTTCGATTCGGTAAACGACAATCCCAACAGTCCAACCAGCGTTTCGCCGCAGTACCTGCTGACGTACGCTCTGGAAAAATCCATTGACCGGTACTGGGGCAGCAATACGCGTTTCGAGCGACTCAACCTCGACGCCGCCGAACCCTGGATTCAGCACCTGGGCCGCAACATTTACTCCAACGAAGGCGATAACTACGAGGCTTCGCAGGCCTTGATGCTCAACAACTGGCAGTCGTTCTTCAACGATTCACAGCTCAACCTTCAACGCATTCTGACGATTACGGATGAAAAAGGCAGCAATCCCAATGCCAACTACTACGGCGTAGCTCTGGTGATGCGTACCTGGGTGTTTTCGGTGTTGACGGATACCTTCGGTGCCATTCCGTACTCGCAGGCCTTGCAGGGCGGTACGGATGCCCCCGTACTGACACCCAAGTACGACGCTCAGGAGCAGGTGTATACCCAAATGCTGGCGGACCTGAAAACGGCCAATGAAAAACTATCGGTAACTGGCCCAACCATTGCGGGCGATATTGTCTACAACGGCAGTGTACTGAAATGGAAAAAGTTTGCGAATTCCCTTCGCTTACGACTGGCCAATCGGCAAGCCGCCAAGAAACCCGCCGAATCGCGGGCCATTATGAAGGAAATTCTGAGCGACCCGACGACGTATCCCATTTTCACCAGTAACGATGATAATGCCAGTCTGAAAACCACTACGTCGCGTCCGTCTAACAATGAGTGGAACGAAACGATGATCTGGGGCAGTCGAACAGATTGGAATCTTTCCCAAACGCTGGTTGATAAGCTAGTGGCCCTGAACGATCCGCGTCTGGAGGTATATGGTAGCCAGCAGGGTGGAGCTTGGCTAGGTGTACCCAACGGCTTACCCGACGCCATTGCGACGACGTATCTGGCCCGAGCCGCCAAAATTGGTACGGCTTTCACCAAAGCCGATGCCCCGGAAGTCATCATGACCCTGTCCGAACTGAATTTCATTCTGGCCGAAGCCGCCATCGATGGGGACATTGAAGGAGGAGCTACGGTAGCGAAAGAGTACTTCGAAAAAGGAGTCAACGCCTCCATGACGCAGTACGGCGTGACGGCTCCGGCTTCCTACTTCACGACGATAGGTACGGTAACCCGGGAAAAGATTCTGGATCAGAAATGGATCTGTCTCTTTGCCAACGGCGTCGAAGCTTGGGCGGAATGGCGTCGGACGGGTCTACCCGTATTCCCGGCCAAAGATCCGCGTTCGGTTTTTGCCAACGACGGCGTACTGCCCACGCGACTCCCCTACCCCGGCTCGGAAGCTTCGCTCAACGCAACAAATATGAAAGAGGGCATCAGCCTCAACGGTGGTACTGACGATTTCAAGACCAAACTCTGGTGGGCCGAAAAATAGCGGGACATACTCCGTTTTCCTACTGTCCATCTAAGCACTTAAGGATTCCATGAAGAACATACTGACCCCCCTGGCTTTGCTTGCCTGTTTAGGTTTTATTATGGCCTGCGAGAAGGCCGAAGATCCTTTCGTACCCCGGGAAGTTGCTCCCGCTCTGGTCCAGATCGTGAATGCAACCTATCAAACGGATTTTGCTACGGAACCGAATGTCCCCTCCGACAGTACGGCTCCACTGGCTCTGAAAATCCGGGTACTGAAGCTCGATAAAACCAATATTCTGGATCATACCAAGGGCATTGACTCCATTCCCGTACCGAACCTGAATGTCAAGCTGTTGAAACGCGATGGTACCGCCCTGGGTGAGGGTACTACGGATGCTTCCGGTACACTTACGCTTACTAAAACCTGGGCCGAACTGGGTATTGTCCCCAGCTACGCCAACCCGCCCCTCAAGTATTATAAAGGACAAATCGTACGATTGTCCTGGACGGGTGCGGTGGATGGCGTAGCCTTTACCCGATTGTCTTCCGTATCCGTTCGTTAATGTTTTTTTTGAATCGATTCATAACCACTAAACGCAGCATCCATGAACCGTCGTAACTGGCTTAAATCCGGGGCCTTAGCCGTCGCCGGAGCAAGCGTACCTGATTTCTGGCGACCCGCCGAAGCCGCAGCCGTTGGGCTACCCAAGCTGGCGGGCCTGCCCATCAAAGCCCGTTTGATGTCGAATGAAAATCCGTACGGGCCTTCTGCCAAAGCTCAGAAAGCGATAGCCGAAGCGATTTCGAGTGGTTGGATGTACCCCCGTGAGTCGATCATGACCTTCAAAAAAATGATCGCCCGGGAAAACGGCGTCAGTGAAGCCCACGTCCTGCTCGGAGCCGGTTCGGGCGAGTTACTGATGGCTTCCGGTATTCACTACACCATGAAAGGCGGAGCCGCTACCAATATCGTAGGCGGTGACCCGACCTACATGCAGCTGTTACGGACGGCCCTGGCCTTGGGAGCCGAATTCAAAAAAACGCCCCTGACGAAAGATTTCACCTACGATTTCAACGCCATGGCGGCGGCGGTCAACGATAAAACGTCACTCGTTTACCTCTGCAATCCCAATAATCCGACGGGTATTCTGGAAGATGCTTCGAAAATGACGGCTTTTTGCGAAGACCTGTCCAAGAAAAAGCCTTTGTTTATCGACGAGGCGTACATGGATTACGCCGCCGACCCCAAAGCCAGCAGCATGACCGAACTGGTCAAGAAAGGACATAACGTACTCATTGCCCGCACCTTTTCCAAAATTCACGGCTTTGCCGGTTTACGCATCGGCTATATGATCGGCCAGCCCGATACGCTCCGGGAAATCAACAAATTCTGTACGGGCGGCGGTAGTATGTCGGCTACCTCCGTGAAAGGAGCCATTGCCAGTTACATGGATACGGATTTTCTGACCTACTCGAAGGGCAAATGCCTGGAGTCGAAAGAATATCTGTACAAAACACTCAAGGACAAAGGGTACGATTACCTGCCTTCGTCGGCGAACTTCGTACTCTTTCCTATCAAAACGGAGGGTAAAGGCTTCGTGGAGAAAATGGCCCAGAAAGGCGTAGCTATCAAAAGCTGGGAGTTCGCCGGACAACACTGGTGCCGCGTTTCGATGGGCACCCTGGACGAAATGAAAACCTTTGGCGAAGCCTTCGGTACACTAGCCTAATCAACCTCTTCTTCTATCTGTTACCGCTCTGGTTTACCGGAGCGGTTTCTTTGTTTTAGGTGCGGCTGTTTGTTTCAGAATTTCCTTATTATTGTCCCTAATTATCTGAACCGTTAAACCTATCTATGCATGAGTATTACACCTCCTTATCCTCCCAATCCTGGGTTCAATCCGACCACGCCTTTAAAACCCAAAAACTGGCTTACTGAAAATATCGTCGCTACGGTCGTAGGCCTATTTTGCTGCTGCGGGGTTAATGCGATTACTGGCGTTATTGGCATCGTTTTCTCAACGCAGGTCGACACCAAATACAACGCGGGCGACTACGCCGGAGCGGAAAGTTCTGCCAATACGGCCAAGATTATGTTTTACGTAACGGCCGGTCTGGTAGCCCTGGGGGTTATTCTGAATATTATATCTTTCTTCTTATACGGAGGCCTGATGTTCAAGCAAATGCAGGATAATTATAATTACAGCATGTAAGCAAGAAACTTGCGGGCTTTTCATACGTATTCTGCTCACATTTAATACTCTAAATCTCCCTTTGTCTCTGTACTTTCTATGGAAAATACTCCATCCTACCTGGCTCCTCCCAAACCGTACAACTGGCTGGTACCCGCTATCCTGGTCACGCTTTTCTGTTGTAACTATCTGGGTGTTGTGGGAGTCGTTTACGCCGCCCGGGTGGAAACGAAGTATAATTTAGGTGATTACGCCGGTGCTGACAACGACGCCCGTCAGGCCAAACTCTGGACACTGGTTCCGCTGGCCGTGGGGGTTATCGCCTGGATTATCCTTATGGTATTTTACGGAGCCCTGATCACCAGTACGATGCGAAGCGGAGGCGTACCCAATACCTATTAACGAATGGCTCCTGCTTTACGCCTGTTTTTATACTGGATGGTGGCGGCTATGGCCATAGCCGTCGCCTTTTTGTATTATGAATTCAACCCCGTTGAACACGCTTTTTTCCCGCCCTGTTTATTTCGACAGTATACGGGTTTGCATTGCCCGGGCTGTGGGGCTCAGCGGGCGTTACATCAGCTTTTACATGGGAACATTCGGGAAGCCTTTCGCTACAATGCCTTGCTATTGTTGATGATTCCGTACGTGAGTCTGGGCTTTGTGCTCAGCGTTCGCACGCATTTTCGCGGAACGGGTTACGAGACGATGCCGCAGGCTTATCGTAACCCTCGAATCATTATTGGGATCCTGATCGTTATTTGTTTATTCTGGATTTTCCGAAATATTCCGGTAGAACCCTTCTCTTGGCTGGCTCCGCACGATTGAGCAGATGGGCCTAAACCATCGCTCCTGTTCTTTCACTGCTTTCATTAGCGAATATAGGGTTGCTGTCTTTGCGGGAGATTTAACTTCAAAACATTCACAAAGTCAGGAATAAGCCCCTGATAATTAGGTAATAATTGGAGCGTTTCACCTAGAACGTATACACAAATTTTATACGTACGAATGCTTGTTAGCCAGCTATTGCTCCGTATATTGCTCGCGATTTTTGCTTAGCCCTCCCTTAATGACGATCAATACAGGCTATTCGAACCATCAATTTGCCCTATATGAAAAAAAATTACCTATCTGCTTTGTTATTGGGGAGTTTACTAGTTGCGGGTTCCGCCAAAGCCCAGCTAGTAATCAATGGTACTAAATTCTCTAATTCGGGATATGTGAGCAACTACTCCTCCTATACCGAAGTTAAGTCCTCCTCTAACTCAACTTACTCAGCTAGTAACCGTGCGGTATTCGAACACTTTGAAACGTCACCGCAGGCTCTTCGCATCGACAATGCTTACGAGGCCAATCTAGCCGATGGGGGTGTTGATGAATTCAAAGGTCCTAACGGCTCGCCCGGCGTACAAGGCGTGAGTGGTTCAGTAGCTCCGAATTTTCATACGCTGATTCTGAACAATGGAGCCACTTTCCAAATTACGAACAGTAATGGAGCGAATGTATACGGCTCCGCTCAGCTCAATAACGGTATTACCACCACGAACCGGTCTCTGCGACAAACTGGAGCCCTGCGGTTTCAAAACGGAGCCACGTACCAGAACGGCAATACGGATGCCCGACACGTGAATGGTTACGTCAGTAAAGTGGGTAACAACGAATTTACGTTTCCCGTAGGTTCAGGCAGCGACCTTCGGACCCTGAAAATGTCGGCTCCGAGTGCTAATTCGCATTTCAGCACGGCCTGGAATGCCAGCCAACCTACGAATACCTCTACGAAGGAAAGTAGTATTCAGGCCATTGCCGCAGCCGGTTTCTGGGATTGGATTACCGTTACTCCTAGCTCGACTCCCCTGACCATTACGGTTTCCATGCCGGATCTGAGTACATTCGCCGTTGCTGAAAACCTGCGATTGGTAGGTTGGAACGGTTCGCAGTGGGTTGCGTTAAGCGGCGGTCCTTCGGCGAGTGGCAACACGGAAAACAGTACTTTGCAAGGTACCATTCCAGCCAACAGCTCAACCATCACGGCGTTGGCCATTGGCAGTAGCTCCGGGGCACTGCCCGTATCGCTGGCAGGTTTCACTGCCAAAGCAGTAGATGATCAAAAAGTAGTGCTTGACTGGGTAACTGCGGGCGAAAAAAATAACGCCTTTTTTGAAGTACAACACTCCATCAACGCTCAGCAATACGAAACGCTTGGCAAAGTAGAGGGTCAGGGAACAACCTACGCCCGTACGAATTATAAATTCAGCCACGAAGGTTTGAGTCCGGCGACTATCCATTACTACCGTCTCAAGCAGGTCGATTTGGATGGAAGCTTTACTTATAGCTCCGTTCGTTCGGTGAAACTAGAAGGCTACCTGGGTATCGAACTGTACGCTACGGTAGAACCCGGCCGTACGGTAAAAGCTTTTGTCAAATACGGTGATGATCAACTCTCTGATCAGGCTACCGTCTCACTCGTCGATCTGTCCGGCCGCAAGCTTAGTTCAAGAGCCGTATCGCTACAAAAAGGAACCAATCCGGTTGAGTTTCCTGCCGCTTCCCTCGGAGCAGGTTTGTACCTGATTCGTCTGGAAAATGCTTCTCAAAACTCAACGGTAAAGGTGGCGATTCCGTAAGCCTGTCGCTGCTCTACTTCTAAAAGAGAGGCGTTCCGAACTTCGGAACGCCTCTCTTTTTATACGTTAGTAATGCTATTGTCCTTTTCCTAAACTTTCACTACGACTCCTTTTCGGTATAAAGCCCAAACGATTAGTCCCCAGAAAGCCAAGTATAACAATGCCCAGGCCAAAGAAGCATTCATTGGATTGGAAAATTGCGGAGCCAATAGATCGCTATACAGATAGTGCTGCAGACTTACGGACTTTTCATTCGTGTCAACCGGAATCGCGGAAAGAATGCGGGGAATGATTCCCGAGAAAAAGAAGACAAGCATGGGATTGACTCCAAACGCGACAAACGGCAGCGTCCAGCCTTTACTACCTTTGACGTCAATCCAATAGTACAATCCACTCAGTAACACCAAAGCCCAGCCCGCCGCTACCAGTACGTACGAACTGGTCCATAGTGCTTTATTGATGGGGAATACCGTATGCCATACGCTTCCGAGCAAGATACCCGCCAGACCAGCCAGCAACAAATACCGGGCTTTCTGCGGACCCGTCAGGCTTGGTGTACGTAGTAGCGTACCGGTCAGAAGCCCCGCAATGCCCGTACCGAGAGCGGGTAAGGTACTTAAAATGCCTTCCGGGTCCCAGGTTTTGGCACTCGCCCATAAATGGCCCGGTAATAACGTATAATCTACCCAGGCGGCCAGATTGGTTCCTTTGTCCAGATTGGCTTCGCCCACCCCGGGTACGGGAATCAGCGTCATCAATCCCCAGTACAAAAATAGTACACTCAACCCTACCACTACCTGTACTTGCCAGGAAGTTCGCAAGTACAACACCGCAATCAGTCCGTATACAATTGCAATGCGTTGTAGTACGCCGGGAATGCGGACCGTTTCATACGCGTCAAAACCGCCAAAGGCCAGAAGGATCATGAGCAGAAAGGTGCCCAGAGCGATGTAAAATTGGTACTTCTTCTCGTATTCGCTAAATAAAGCCCAGGCGAGTATCGCCGTAATCGCCAGTCGTCCCAGGAGCAAAGTTGGTCCTTCCAGACCCGGCAACTGAATTTTCGAGAAAAAGAACAGAAACCAGCCCAGACAAAAAATGCGTAAGGTACGGATTGCAATTTTCAGCAGCGTATCCCGATCCCAGCGTTTATGTGGCATGGCCAGCACGACCGACACCCCTACAATGAGCAGAAAGGTGGGAAAAACCAGGTCCGTCGGGGTATACCCGTGCCATTCGGCGTGAAGCAATGGAGGATAGACGTGACCCCAGTCGCCGGGATTGTTGACGACCGTCATGAGCATAATAGTAAGCCCCCGAAGCACGTCCAGTGAAAGTAAGCGGTTTTTCATAGAAAGAAAGATACGGAATCAATAACCCGCAAAAATGGGCAAGCCGTGCGAATTCTGCTAGGGATGGCAGGAATTGATTTCAACAAAATCACGATTTGCGTAATTTTCAACGGTATTTTCTTCCTTGGACCTTATTTTCCGTAGCCTTTCCTGTATTTTTCAACCAGTTTTCGAAGGCTCGCTTTTGTCTGTCTTTCGAACACCGTCTTTCACCCGTTTTAACACGTTCTTTCCGATGAAAACCGTACTTCTACCCCTATTCGCCTTTGGATTGACGAGTCTGGTACAGGCCCAACAGCTTACCGGATTTACGCCGAACCGTCAGACTTCCGAGCTTAACCTGGAAACTGAATTCAAGAAACACCAGTCGGCAGCGACTTATAAAGAGCACTTAACCCGTCTGACGAGCGTACCACACGTAGCCGGTACTCCCGAAAATGAGAAAGTCCGCGATTACATTGCCGAAACCATGCGAAAAGCCGGCTGGCAGGTGGACATTTATCCGCACGACATTTATTTACCGAAAGGTCCGGGTGAAGTGGCCGTGGAAGTCGTACAGCCGATTCGTCAGCCCCTCAACATCCGCGAATATCTTTTCCCGGAAGACAAATATGCCAGCGATCCCCGGCTGATGCCCGGTTGGAATGCCTACTCCGGATCGGGCGATGTAACGGCGGAAGTGGTCTACGCCAATTACGGTCGAAAAGAAGATTTCGAGAAGCTCAAAGCTCTGGGCATTTCGGTACAGGATAAAGTTGTGCTGGCCCGGTACGGCGGTAATTTCCGGGGCTACAAAGCCCAGTTTGCTCAGGCGGCCGGGGCGGCGGGCCTCATCATTTATACCGATCCGGCGGACAACGGCTACGCCAAAGGTCTGACGTTTCCCGAAGGCCCCCAGCCCAGTGAAAGCGTTATTCAACGGGGTTCTTTGTTGACCGTAAATTATACGGGTGATCCGTTGACCCCTTTTGAACCCGCTCTTCCCATCGATGGCAAAGTGAAAGTAAAACGCCTCGATCCGAAAGACGTGGATTTGCACAAAATTCCAGTAACTCCCATTCCGTACGCCTCCGCTCTGGAAATTATGAAGCAAATGAAGGGAGCCAAAGCGGTACCCGCGGGCTGGCAGGGCGGCTTGCCGTTCACGTATCGACTCGAAGGCGGACCGGGCCTGACTGTACGTCTGAAAGTAAAACAGGAGATTGCCATCACTCGTGTGTACGAAGTTGTGGGTACGCTGACGGGTACTGAATTTCCGAACGAATGGATCATCGCCGGATGTCATTACGACGCCTGGGCTTACGGTTCTACAGACCCTAATAGCGGTACGGCTATGCTACTGGGCCTGACGGAATCTCTGGGTAAGTTGGCGAAAGCCGGACAGAAACCCCGGCGTACCATTAAAGTAGCCCACTGGGATGCGGAAGAATTCGGCGTAATCGGCTCGGCCGAATGGGCCGAACAATTTCGGGATGAACTGACTAAAAACGCCGTGGCGTACATGAACTTCGATGCCGCCGTCTCGGGTCGGGTATTCGGGGCGAGTGCTTCGCCTTCGCTGAAAAAGCTGATCATTGAAGCCACGCAGGCCGTGGCGTATCCGGATTCCAACAAAACGGTGTATCAACACTGGCTCGCTCAAACCTCTCCCCGCAGTGGCAGTACGGTTGGGATTGCGTCCTCGGCTCCAGCCCTGGCGGCCAACGAACCGACCATTGGTAACCTCGGTGGTGGCTCCGACCACATCGGCCCGTACATGCACGTGGGGGTACCTTCCCTGAGTGCGGGCGTGGGCGGTCCTACGCTGTATCACTCTTCCTACGACGATCTATTCTTCTATAATAAGTTCGTCGATT
>NZ_JBMDWJ010000170.1:0-6991 GCF_048595215.1 Siphonobacter sp. | reverse complement strand
GGTATAGGTGGCTTAGTGAATCACCAACCGCATATTACTGAGATGCTAGGTGAACTTTTATTGAAAGGTAAATCTCCATTTTCTAACTTCCATAAGTTCCAAAATATTCATCCTTAACTTAAACTATAGAATATCCGCTGGATGACCATACGTGGGACTTTAGCGGGGTGACTGGAGTGGACAGTAGGAGGTAAGTGAAGGGGATGGGGTTCGACACCCCTACCAGTTTCAATAATGTGTCTTGCGGCATCTTAGAGTTAGGTTAGATGATATTAATACTCTCCAGGGTTTCCCTGGAGAGTATGTAAACCAAGTTTAGTACAGATAATATTTGCACCAGACATTATATGCAAACGTAGCTGCTTGTGTGGTAATAGGGATCGAATCCCAGCTGGTGCACAATAAGGGTGTTATTTCACCGAGCCCTTATTACTCGGACAACCGATTAAGTTAAAGGTGTGGGTTAATTATTCCGGAAAAGCCCTCCGGAGCTTTCTGGAGGGCTATCTTTAATAAAACCACAGTCTTTAGAGCTTAAGCATTTGTCCGTCGATTACAGAGCAAGTACGGAGTTTTTAGAGGCCGTTTAGCTCGTCAGTTCAACCAATTAAAGTACAACTTTTTAATACTCTTTCCTATGGCAAGCAAAACAACCCTTCGACGTTTCCCTACATAAAACTTTCTGGTATATCTCCAGCTGTACGCCAATGTCGCGAATTTGACGTATAGCTATCCCCGCTAAGTCGTATTTGGGTCCTCCGAAGCGGCTGATAAGAATCTTTTTGCCCTAACGCTGGGCGTTTTTTTAAGGCCGGATTTCCTGTTATTCGGTTAGGGGAGTACCTCGATTTCAGCTTTTCCTAAAAGCTGTTTACCACAGTTTTTGTTAACAAAGTTAGGGGCGGTGTGCAAAAATTTTCGAAAAAGCCCGCCCGTCAAAATGTCATCCCGCTATGTCCGCTACTCCAGCAATGAACCGACCGTTGGTTCCACGTAAGCCGCAAGGTGATAGTATTTACGCCGTTTGGAAAGCCACCTATTACATGACCGAAGGCAACGCAGTGAAGGAAATGAAAGGCTATTCAAAGTTTACAGGGCAAACAGAAAACTCGGACCCAGCTTCTTCACTCTTAGGCTTTGTCAGTCGATTAATTTCGAACGGATACCTTGAGAAAACGTATTACATGGAGTTTTACACAAATGCGTTTTATAGTGATCGACGTCAGGAATTAGTAGTTGAATTAACCCCTGATAATTACGAGTTACACGGCATTGCTCAAGCTTATTATCCACTTAAGAAAATCCTTGACGATGTTTATGCAATGAAGAAAAACAAACTTGCCTACAAAGACATCGCCGCCCAGTATAAACAAGGTCCTAAAGCTGCCAAGAAAGCGGAAGATGAAAAATTATTCAAGTTTGATCCAGGCCGTTTTAAATCAGAAAAGGAGTTTGGTGATTACTGTCAATGGCTTCAGGATGTAAAAGGTTATCCACGTGGTCGATGTGTCGGTTTCTTCCAAGCTTATCGAAAAACCTTTGTTTCATTAAAAGAGGCTGATTTACCACTCGTTCAGGATCTAGCTAATAAGTGGAACATAAATAAGAAAAGATGACATGACTGGCCAAATGACACCCTATTACTTTCGCTGGGTGCAGGAAGTTGAAGTTTTCCTTTGTCTGGAAGAAATAGGAGTTCTTCAAATGTCGATGAAATACGCTTTTGAGCACCTTTACCGCGAAGACAAAGAGTTAGAATCGCCTTCCTTTGACAACCTGCACAAAGGTTATTTACTTCTCCAGCTTTCCAACAAGCTTATCAAGCTACCCCAGCAAAAACGGTTTCAGGTATATCCCTATAACCATCAAATCAAAGTAAAATTTCCACTCGCTTTGCTCAGCTGTCTTTACGACGTCGTAGCCAGTTCCAGAATGGGAAGTTTAATTAGGTTGCAGGGTAACATCGAAACGGTACTGCAAGGCTTTGGATACGAATTCGTAGACGAAGAACCCGTCAGTTACTTAGAGGCACTTAAAGAGGAATATTACCGATTAGAATCAGATTTACAAGAATTCCGTGAAGCCCATTAATCTATGATTAGAAAAATAACCTTCGCATTCCTGGCCAGCCTGTTGCTGGCTTGCGACAACACCCAAATGGAACAGGTCCGGGAAGATCTCAAAGGCTGGCAGATGGTCGAGCAGTTAGAAAAGCTTAATTCAAAGCTAACAGCCAATAATACAGTTTTGACTAGAAACATTGCCGTTTATGAGGAGCATATCAAGCTTAGGGATACAATGGATCAACTCAAGGATGAGCGTCTGGCCATTTATGAAAGGCATATTGCTTCTCAAAATAGGGCGATTAGTGCTTACCAATCCCAAGTAAATCGCTTAGAAGATCAGGTTTGGGTGTATCAAAAATGGATGAACTATCACACTCCCCAGCGATTCAACGTCGATACCACCTTTACGCTTTCAGAATATTAGTACCCCTTCAATTTCTCCCCCTTCACTTTCCCCAGTGAAGTAATCTCAAATCCCAAAAATTACGCAAATGATTAACCTTCTTATCGCGGCGGGTTCCGTACTCGCTCTGGCCCTTGCTGTACTCTTTCTAACCTATTTAGCTGAAAACTGGCCTATGATCTGGCATTCCTACAAGGCTGTTATAACGATTAAACCTGTCCGTTTCACGTGGACAAAAACATCGATCAGTGTAGCCTGGGATAAGCATTAACAAAAAAGGCCTTCGGTTCCCCAACCGAAGGCCCAACATTCAAACCCCTGAATGATTAAAAATTACGCACGGCAAAGCTAATGATTCTCCAACGATTAATACTACTCGTTACCCGTCACCAGCGTGAGATTATCACGGCTGTTATTCTCCTAAGCCACTCTGTAGGCTTATGGGTATTTGTCAAAACTCTACTTAATCACCTCATATATGGGCACCTCAAAACCAAACACCTCCAGGTCCGTCCCAGCAAGATCCGGCTTTTTCAGTGGAAGATTCTACGTTTACTACCTGGCAAAGCTCCAAGAAATTAAAGGCTATAACTGGCTAAATGTTGCTGTCTGGTTGATTGGTCTCCCTATTGGGGTAATCGGATTTGGAATCCTTTTGTGGTCATTATTTACTCATCTCTGGCCATGAACGACGCGATCCTGATTACCCTGTCCATACTCGTACCGTTCGCCATTTATAAGGCCTACAGGTACTTTTCAAGACCAACTAAAAACTACTACACGAAATGAAACATAAGTTATTTTTTTATCCGCTCCTGTACTTTTTCGGCTTTTTGCTCCAGTATCTGGTAACGGCCATTCTCATTTACCTGATCATTGCTTTTCTCAAACAGGAAATTCATCCGAGCAAGTTTACTGAAGATCACTTATTTATGATTCTATTTCTTCCTGCACCGATTCTATTAATAGGGCAATTCATCCATGGAATGGTGACGTACAGAAAATCGGAATAAAGCCCATTTAGTGTAGAAAATACTCTAAATATGACTACTTATCGAAAAAGCTCAGTCCTTCAGAGGATTGAGCTTTTTCTTGTATAGTTAAATCATTTGTTTAGTCGCCGCTAAAATCGTATTTTGGAGGAAAATTTCCACCCCCAGAACACCTATGTCCACTGCCGCTAGAATCGCCACCCCGGTGGCGTCTATTGAGGTGCCCGTACAGGCTCTCACCAAGGAGTATATGCTTTCTGAATTCGGTTCCGGTCGCGAACCTATCCCTCATGTAAATCCGCTTATTCGGTCGCAGCTTGAACTAGCCTACGGGTTTTTCACCCTTAACATAAAAAACAAGGCTACCCGCAACGGCGATACGGTAATGATTGAGATTGAGCTGCCCAAGGATCTTAAACCTAATCAGTTTGACTCGCTGCACCTGTACAAACTTGGAAAAGCTTTCGACACCATCCGGGACCACTCAATTACCAAAGAACTCAATATGGGATCAGTGCTGACCAACCCCGGTACCGCTGCCCGGATCGTGATGGATCAGTACGATTTCGATCCCAAGCATGAAGGTAAAATACGTCAACAATCTTACCGACAGGCTACGCTTTCCCGCTTAAAAAGAGGTGAATTACTGAGTAAAAAAAAGCAAAAATAATTTGTCACATTACCCCCCCCTTTGTCACAATTTTAACGATTTTGTCACAAAAGGGCCTCATTTGTCACAAAACGGTTATTGATTATCAGTATTTTCCTTAACCAAAACCCCTCTAAACCGCTCAAAAGGCGGTTTTTTTTGTAACACGCAATGCCATCCGCAAAGGTAAATTTTGCGTGATGGTTAACCCACTCCCCACCTTTCCTACTCAAACCGCTTCGGCAGCTTACTACGGTTCGCTGTCGAAGCTTTTTTTGTTTGACGCCCGAAATGTGCTGCTGCCCTTCGCCCGGTGGGCTCCTGAAGCATTGCCGGCCTCTTTTAATGGGGTAGGGGGGGTAAAGGTTTACTTCAGGCCTGAAACCGCTTCCGTATCGATGCTCGGCGGATCTTCCGCTTTCGGCTCGGCTACTTCGGTAGATCTGACCTTTGAAACCATTAATGATTCGCCGGCTGTCTTAGCCTGGCTAACTAGTCTATCAGAACTCCCACTTTTTGTCCTAGCGTATCCAGTACGAGCCGGCCTCATTCGCGGCTTTCAGACTTTATATCTGACCTACGAATACAAGAACACCGGCGAATACGCCAAGGCCCCGCGGTACCTAGTAAGTCTCAAGCCGAAAGGCCTGGCGAAAGTCTGGTACACCGAAATGCCGGAACCGACGGGCGAAACGCAGCCTGGGCCTGTGCTTCCTGTTGATCCGGACGATCCTAAAAACCCTGACAATCCTAACCCACAACCCACCCCTGGGGCTTTCTCGAAAGGCTTCAGTAAGGGATTCTCTTAAACTGTATGGGAGTATTCGATAACTTGAAGAACTGGCTCAGAACTAGTATCTGGAAGGACAACACCACAGAAGATATTACCCCCGCGAAGCTTCGTGAGGGGATTTTTGCTTTCGCTGATCAGGTCGAGCAGTTACTAGCCGTCGTGCGGCAAAGTAATACATCCAAATACGTTACAGCCGTAACGGCAAATGATCGGAGCTGGCCGATTAAGCTTTCTTTGCCCACGAACGCTATCGGAGACTTTCTCATTACCGGCATTACCAAAAAGGTCTTTTTAAAAGACGTACACTTCACCGTATCGGGAGCAGGAGACAGCCGGGTTATCCAGATCACTGATCAAACCATTGATAAGTTCGAACCCGGCGAAAAGCTATACTATTCCGAACTTCAAAAGGGTTCCGATCTGGAATTTAGCGTTTTTCAGGTGGGAATGATCAACCAGGGCGGCCAGAACAAATTCGCCTGGAAAATGCCTTCGGAACCCGAATCCGCGTTCCGTCCCTTCGCTGACGTTCCCAGCGGCTACCGTACGACGGACATTCTGCACCCGGACGCGGGTTTTGGCCTGCTGCCCCTGTCTCAGGTGCTGGCGAAAACCTCCTTCAAAGAAAACCCCATCACGGCGGAAACCGACTGGCGTACGCTTTCCGACGGAATCTATTTCTACGCCGCTGCAACCTGGCGTACGGATCGATTCGCCCCTACGGAAGCGTATGGCTACGGCTTTGCCTGGGTCGTCAATCGGGCCGATGGCTGCTTTATTCAGATCTATCCGCACGCCATCCCTCAAGGCGTTGGTGGTGCCACGCTGGTCCGTTTTCCCGGTGCCGACTGGCAGTACTCCAAATGGCAGTATACCTACGTGAAGGCCGAAGTCAACCGGCTAAACAGGTTGATGATCGGCGTGTCGGCCGATTCCGGCGAAAATGTGCAGTTCGACGGTTCGATTGCCCTGAACGGAGTGAATGTCAGCACAAGAAAGCTGACCAAGAACATCGCTTATAAGCCGGGTGACTGGATGACTGTGCTCACGGCCATTGAAGACCTGGAGTTTCGGGCTACGTACCTGGTTAGCCTAAGCTTTTCTACGTTCGATCAAGGCGGCCGTCTGTACTTCTACGGGGGTACGGGCCAGATCACCCTCACGGAAGGTACCAATGCCGACACGCCCATCCCTTTGACTTTCAATGGCTATGCCCACGCCACCAACGACGTGACGGTCGAATATCGGTGGTTGCTGGGTAAGGGAGTCAATACCGCCCGCCTCCAGATTCGTACCGTAGGGGATGATGGCACCGCCTCCGGTACGCTTCCCGTACAAGTTCAACTTCGCCGCCTCCTGTAATTTCTAACCCACCCCCTAATCATGTTTGATTTTCGTATCCAGCCTGAGACGTTCCAGGACATCGACCGTCTCAGCTACCAGATTGTCAGCCTGAAGGGAAAGGTCATCGACCTGCCTTTCACGCTCGACGCTGAAACGTTTCCCTTCACGCTGTTCATTCAGTTCATCGACGAAACCGGCCGGGCCCGCAGCACTAAAAACGCTGACCGTCCGGATTTTCTCAAAGTGCTGGTACCGGCCGTCCAGGCCGCTGATCCCAGCCTGACGCCCGAACAGGCCACGGCTACCGCTAATGCTCAGGTCAATCAGCTCATTGCCGGCTTGCTCGTAGGCTCCAAACCCCAACGCTACCAGGCGGCTCAGCTGCTGGCCACCACCTATCAGTTCACCCTCTTGCCGCTTCGGGAGCAGGAGCCCGTTTCACCCCTGAGCCTTAGCTAAACATGCGACAGTATCCGGACTTTGTTTTTGTCAAGGATCGGCCTCTGATGCCTAAGAAACGGCGTTTCTGGCGGCTCCGCACGGTAAAAACCACCCGTTTTGTGCTCTACGAACGCGTCGGATTTACTTACTACGGCCAGCGACTGGAAATGCCCTGGGGATTCAAGTCGGACTTTGCTTCGATCCCCCGCCTGCTCTGGTGGCTGATCCCGCCGCACGGCCTGGCTGCCCTGCCTTCCGTCAAGCATGATTACCTGTACGACGAACGCATCGGACAGAAGCAGT
>NZ_JBMDWJ010000169.1:0-19085 GCF_048595215.1 Siphonobacter sp. | reverse complement strand
GTTTCTTAATGATCCTTCGCTGGAAACGCCGGTTTTCGTACGTTTCTCAACCGTTGCTGGCTCGCGTGGATCGACGGATCTGGCCCGCGATGTTCGCGGTTTTGCCGTCAAGTTCTACACGCAGGAAGGTAATTTTGATTTGGTAGGGAACAACATGCCCGTATTCTTCATTCAGGATGCCATTAAATTTCCGGACCTCATTCACGCCGTTAAGCCAGAACCGGATAACGAAATTCCGCAGGCCGCTTCCGCTCACGACACCTTCTGGGATTTTATTTCCCTGATGCCCGAATCTGCTCACATGGTTATGTGGGCCATGAGCGACCGGGCCCTGCCCCGCAGCTATCGGATGATGGAAGGCTTTGGCGTTCATACCTTCCGGTTTGTCAATGCGGAAGGTGTATCGAGTTTCGTTAAATTTCACTGGAAACCCTTGTTAGGTGTTCACTCGGTGGCATGGGACGAGGCTCAGAATATTTCCGGGAAAGACCCCGATTTTCACCGTCGCGACTTATGGGATGCCATTGAAAGCGGTCATTTTCCGGAATGGGAACTGGGCGTTCAGATTGTAGCCGAAGAAGATGAATTCAAATTTGACTTTGATCTGCTCGATTCGACCAAAATCATTCCCGAAGAATTGGTACCCGTACAACGCATTGGCAAACTGACGTTGAATCGTAATCCCGATAACTTCTTTGCGGAAACCGAGCAGGTGGCTTTCCACCTCGGACACGTCGTACCGGGTATTGATTTCACCAATGATCCGTTGTTACAGGGACGTTTGTTTTCCTATACGGATACGCAGCTGTTACGTTTAGGAGGACCTAATTTTCAGGAAATTCCCATCAACCGGCCCCTGAATACGGTACACAATAACCAGCGGGACGGTCACATGCGTCAGATGATCAATAAGGGAAAGGCGAGTTATCACCCCAATTCATTAGGTGACGGTTATCCTGAACAGGCGAAGTCTTCGGAAGGCGGCTTTTCCAGTTATCCCGAACGCATTGAAGCCCGAAAAGTACGAGCCCGCAGCAAGAGCTTCATGGATCACTTCAGTCAGGCCCGGCTGTTTTTCAACAGTCAGTCGGAACCCGAGAAGAATCACATCATTGACGCGTTAAGCTTCGAATTAGGCAAGGTGAAAACCGTGGCCATCCGGGAACGTATGCTGGGTATTTTGTCACTGATCGATAAAAACCTGGCCGCTGAGGTAGCCTTTGCGTTACGCATTCCCGTACCCCAGGATCCGGCTTTGCCCGTGAATCACAGTGTTCCAGCCGATGCAGATCCTGCGGATTATGATTCCGTCATGGTAGAAGGCTCTCTGACTTCTTCGGAAGCTCTGAGCATGGCTAATACCATTAAAGACAGCATTCAAACGCGGAAAATCGCTTTTCTGGCTGCCGATGGGGTAGACGCAGAATCGCTCCAGACCGTAAAAAGCAAGCTGGAAGCCGAAGGTGCCGTAGTCGAAGTGATTGCTCCGCGACTCAATTTCATTCTGTCTGCCGACAATACTGAAATTCCCGTCGACCACAGTTTCCTGACGGCGGCATCCGTGTTATACGATGCGGTATACGTACCCGGAGGAACGAATAGTGTTGCTACGGTAGAAGCAGATGCCGATGCCGTTCATTTCTTAAACGAAGCGTTCAAACACTGCAAGCCCATTGCGGCTCACGCTTCAGCTCTGCAGGTACTGGAGTCAACGTATTTTGCGAAAAAACTACCGGCCGACTTCTCGGAAGATACTGTCTTACGGGAAGGTTTGGTCGTAAGCGATGATTCTACGACACTGGCCGACTTGTTTACGAAAGCGATTGCCCAGCATCGTTTCTGGGAACGGGAAAAACCAAGAAAAATTCCAGCGTAGGTTTCACTAAGAAAAAGCCCAGTCTGATGAATTCAGGCTGGGCTTTTTCCTAATAGCGATTTTTACATGTAACGCATTAGGTGCTACGTTGTATAGCTATTCATCTTTCAGTAATTCAGCTGCTTCGGTATTATTCTGCTGCAAGGCCAGGTCCATCACGGTTAAGCCTCGTACGTCCCGAATCGTTTTATCGGCTCCGTACTGGAGCAATAACTTCACTACTTCATTTCGGCCGAACATGGCGGCAAACATCAGGGCGGTTCCGCCATTGCCGTGCTGCAAATTCAGGTCTGCTCCCTGAGCAATAAGTAACTCGGCCAGATCCGTATAGCCCTTGAAACTTACGCCCATGAGTGCCGTATTTCCGCCAAAATCCTGAGCATTGACATCAGCTCCGGCCTGAAGCAGAAGCCGGGCCGCCTCAAACTGATGATTATAACAGGCAATGATCAGGGGCGTATATCCTTTCTCATCACGAGCGTTGACATTGGTATGACGATCAATTAATTCCTGAATAACAGCCGTTTCTCCCAAACGGGCGGCGTGAATAAGTACGGGTTCCAGATTGGTAAGGCCAGCAACGGTAGATTCGGTCATCGTAGGTTTTAGTAAGTACAAAACAAGTCTGTCTTCCTAGGTTGCACAAATAGTATACCAGCACCGGAGTTGCTCTGGCTATGAACCGCACGACTTAGGGCATGCTTCCTAACAG
The DNA here is from genome assembly GCF_048595215.1 of Siphonobacter sp. Classification (NCBI taxonomy): domain Bacteria; kingdom Pseudomonadati; phylum Bacteroidota; class Cytophagia; order Cytophagales; family Cytophagaceae; genus Siphonobacter; species Siphonobacter sp. Next base: position 16,497 of record NZ_JBMDWJ010000169.1, on the reverse strand, counting down.
CACGCCCATGGAATATACGGCACAAGCATTCTCGATGGCTAAGTGCATTCCAGTTTCGTAACGTTATTTGCACCAGAGATTTTGGGAATGAAATGGTTTTTCTAGTAATAAAACAAGTATCTGGAAAGTCACCTGCACGAATTGTTGGGAACGTTCCGAAGTGGAATAGAAAGAAATCTAGATTTAGCGGAGATAAAATGCTGGCGTATTCACTGGCTCATTTGCTAGTGTTGCTGACCTATAGATTTGCTCAAACGACAAGTGACTAAGGTAATAGTTGAGTTTATTAGAAGCACTACCAACCTATTACTGTAATCAGCAAGCTTATTCACCCCAGCTGATTAGCGATTCATCCCTTTTATTTTTTTACCGAATGTTGAGCTATTTGCTTTGTTTTACCAATGAAACAAAGGATATGCTCCACCTTTCTCGTCACCGAACAGTTTTTATTACTCAATTTATCGTCCTCTTTTTATTCTGGTATTTAGTTAAATACTATCTGTCAAAGGACACCCTTTATTTGTATACGAGTACCTTGTTAGTAGCCTTCGTATTCGCTCTGATGGGCTTACTAAGCTATCAGATTATCATCAAATCCATTTTTTCAACGGAGCTGAACAAGAGCCTTCTCGGTCGTATCTTTTGCTTTGCAGGTGTTCTTCTTCTGAGTCAAGTGACCTTAGAGGTCGTCAATCTACCGAAGAGTATCCCCTTTGTAACTTACGTTGACCGCATAATGCATCCGGGGGACGCAATCAAAAGCTTCATGGAGGCCCTAAGCGGATGGCCTCAAAGAACATGGGCTTTCTCCAGTCTACTGGGTTCTTTAGTCATTTATAGTCTGTTAGGATTCTGTTACTTAGCTGTAGATACTTTTTATCGACGTAGGCAACTTTCGTTAGCGGCCCGCGAATCCGAGTTAGGGCTGCTAAAAGCCCAGATTAATCCGCACTTTTTATACAATGCTCTGAATACGATTTATGGTCAATCTTTGCGGGAAAATCAGTCTTCCATCACTGAAACCATTCAACAGATAGCTACCCAAGCACGCAAGATGCTAACCGTTGAAACGGCCTTGGGAGTCCCCGAATTTTCTGCAAAGAAGGTGCTAGACAAAGTATCAGTAGGTTTAGGATTTGTGAGCTTTGCCCATTATGCCTATCTACACTACCTAACACACTCAACGCCGGGGAATGCTTTTCTCCCCTTTGTATGGTACAAGATCATCACAGGCGTAGAAGGGGCTTTGGTACAAGCCTTAAGCTGGTCAATCTTCACGTATATCCACTTTAGGTTTTTATTCCAACGCTTATGGACCAAAAAAGACGTGGGTACTGCCCTTGTATGGAAAGGACTAACCTACCTGGCAGGGCTATGGGTACTAGCGTGTGCGTATTGGATGGTTATAAATATCCAATTTACCTTTAACCAGTGGCTAGTGAGAATCGGTTCGACCTATCAAGGCTCTACCTACGGCTATGGGACGCAGTATTTCTGGGAGGTTACGCATACGTTTATGGATTACCTGCGGATGCTAAGGAGCGTATGGGTAATTTGGGTATCGAGCATTATTCCCTACTTAGGTACTGCGGTTGTGTACCAGGCCATTCTCTGGTATCAGCAGTCGAGGTATTTGGAAAAGCAGTTACAAAAGCAAAAAAAGCAACAGAGTAATCCATATTTACTCGACCAGCTTCAATCGCTGCTCAGGGGCCAGCCTTCTTTATTGGGTACAGCTACCGGACAAAGTGTTCAGGAATTAATCGCTCTCATGGCTTATGTACAGGATACGGATGCCGAGAAGCAGGTACCTTTAGCTAGCGAGCTTACATTTGTTAAAGCCTATCTTGACTTTCAGCGGAAACGAATTCCTACGGATACATCGATTGTCATTCAAACGGAACTGCCTATACAGATACCTGCACTTTCGATCGCACCGCTTTTACTGATTCCTTTCATCGAGAATGCCTTTCAGTACGGTATTCGCACGGATGCTCCCTGTTGGATTCGATTGGAGATTAGTTGTAAGGGATCGCAGTTAGAAATGAAGCTTGCTAATACCGTGGTTCCCCAAACTACCTTACCCAGCAGCTCGGGGATTGGTCTAAAAAATGTGAAGAAACGGCTACATTTACTTTATGACCGTCAGCATACGTTAGAGATAGATTCGAATGAACATACTTATCAGGTATACCTGTGCATTCATCTAGACCCTTACTAGCTATTTCGGTTTTTAATATATCCTTCCATGCTTACCTGTCTAGCCATCGATGATGAGCCCATTGCTCTGGAGATTATTCAAACCTTTGCCGAACGGATTCCTTTCCTGGAGCTTAAAGCTACCTTTACCAATCCCCGTAAAGCAATGGATTTTCTACGCTCGAAACCGGTCGATTTAGTTTTTCTAGATGTTAATATGCCCGTGTTTAATGGGCTGGAAGTCGCAGAAATTCTTCGCAAGCAAACGGCGGTGATTTTCACTACGGCTTACCCCGAATACGCCCTAAAAGGCTATGAGCTGGAAGTAGTCGATTATCTGCTCAAACCCATTGCCTTCGATCGTTTTTTGCAAGCTACTCAGAAGATCAGGGCTCGGAACCGCTCATCCTCTGTAGTTGCTTCAACTCCCCTTTTTGTCAAGGATGGCTACGAGTGGGTAGGTATTCAGCCCCACCTGATTCAGTATCTGGAGTCAGCCGATAATTACGTTAAAATCTGTCAGGTACACCAAACCATTCTCATTCGAAGCAGTTTGCCCGAATTGCTGCATTTGCTTCCTGCGGGTGATTTTGTTCGTGTACATCGCTCTTTTGTGGTTAACATCCAATACATCCAGCGAATGGGTCGTTCAGAAATTCAAATGGCCTCACGGCAAATTCCTATCGGAGTTTCTTATCGTGCACAAGTGGAAGCCTTGCTGTAAAATACCCCAAAACAAACTAAAGAGTGGGAGAAAACAATCAGATTCGTCTTTGCTGCTGAGCGGAGGAGCCGTGTACTAAAGGCAATTGTTTATCTCACGAAAGGTGCATCTGACCATTAACTACATTTTCTTAGCGGTACGGTATACTTCTACTTGAATTAGGCTGTATAAAGAACGCCGGGGTGATCTCCAAATTGATTACTTCCAGATTCTTCCCTTTCATAAGTCGTATGAACAGACTCCGTCTGAATTCACTTCATCAATAGTGATTGCAGTATTTTAGGGAATTGATGTACTCATTTCAATGATCTGGCTTGAGGAAGAAGATGTTGTGCTTACCAATCTGCGGAGATAATACCACGGATTTGAAGGGTTGTTGACTAGAGACAGAAGAAGTGCCTTCAGCTACTCGTCACACGTAAATCATAAATAAACCGCAGCTACTACTTATTTTCAGCTGAAAGACAATGCGTTACTAATAGGCAGAGACTAGCCTAATTTTCAATCCATACAAATAACACTTTATTTGTATACCAAACATATGTATCAAACGATGACAAAGATTAACGTAATCACTACCCTGTGTCTGCTTCTTGGACTGGTTCAATTTTCACAGGCCCAAATGACCATTGAAGAAAACGTCAAAGAGTGGGAGCGGGCCAAGGTCTACACTAAAGAGTACTTGGATGCCATGCCTGAGTCGGGCTATAGCCTCAAGCCAACGGCTGAAATCCGGTCTTTTGCCCAGCAAATGCTTCATTTAACCGATGCCAATTACGGATTTGCCTCAGCCGCTACGGGTGAGAAAAGCCCCTATGGAATGGGTGAGTTGGAAAAATCGACGACGGATTTATCGAAAGCGAATGTGACCAAGCTCGTCTTAGCAGGGTATGACTTTGTGATTGAAGGCATCAAGAAACTGAAACCCACTCAGCTCAATGAAAAGGTCAAAGTCTTTGGCCGGTTCGAGATGACGCGGGCCATGGTTCTAGCGAAGGATTTTGAACACCAGACGCATCACCGGGGACAAACTACCGTTTACTTGCGGCTAGCAGGCGTAACTCCACCTCAGGAAAAATTATTCTAATTTTCTCGTCTTTACCGACTAAGCCCCGCCCAAACCATTCACTCAATAGTTTGGGCGGGGCTTAGTACATACTACCTAGCCATTGGTTAATAGAAAATGGCTAGGGAAGCAGGCCTAGTTCGGGAAAGTGCTTTAGTGCACAAACTTTAAGATTTAGAAGTACATTTTTAGTTAATATTTTTATAAAGAATAATCTATTTAATCTTGAAATTTACATAGTAGAGCTAATCGTACTATTCGGCCAAATCAAGATGAAACAAGTCCTTCAATTTATCGTAATTAGTTGGGTCATTGCTTCCTGCAATCACGTAGAAAAGCCTACGGCACAGGTTAAAAAGCCTATTACGTATGGATCCAATAACGGGAAATATATAGCCATACATCATACAAAAATCTATTACGAGGAGTATGGGAAAGGCGTTCCGTTGTTGCTTTTGCACCAGGGTTTAGGATCGATAGAAAACTTGTCAGGTATTATACCCGAACTGTCAAAACACTACCGGGTGATTGCACCGGATGCTCCGGGACACGGTCGCTCGGAGCACGCGGAGACTTTGAGTGGCGAACGAATGGCCGAGTACTACTCGCAGTTGATCGACGAGTTAAAACTCGATAGTGCGTATGTGATGGGTTGGAGCCTGGGCGGAAACACGGCCTTACTGCTGGCAGCCAACAGGCCCGACAAAATAAAGAAAGTGGTAAGTGGTGCGTCGAACGCCAAAGCAAGCGGACTAACCGAGGAGGCACGTAACGTATTGAAAGAATACACGGTTGAAGCGGTCAAGGAGGATAAAGATTGGTTAGAACATTATCAGCGGATGAATCCAGAACCGGAGAAGTGGATCAAGTTTTGGGAGGACAATCAGAAAATGTGGGCCAGGGAGATCAAAATCCCAGACGAAAAACTCACCGCCATCCACGTACCGGTATTATTGATTCGTGGGGACCGAGACCTGATTAAACTTGAGCACACGATAGCCATGTATAAAGCACTCCGCTATGGGCAATTATGTGTGTATCCGAATGTCGGACACGAAATGCCCGAGGAGAAAGGATCTATACTGGCTAGGATCGCGATTGAATTTCTGAATCAAAGAAATGCTCCTCAGTAAGGGGCCTTTGAAACGACACTTCAGTACTAGGACGTTATTGATACGGTCAACCCAAGGATGAAGCACTCTTTTCGAAGCAAATCGAACTTTCAAACGTCCGTAATGAAAATAGAATGCGGTCTTTTGTGGTGGTTTAATGATTAGGAAATGGATACTTTTGAAAACCCAATCGGGTGGCCATTTGAAGAAACTTATGAATTCTACGGGCAAAAAACGCTGTTGTTACTGCCCGTCTTTTTTCAAAAGAAAGCCCGATACTGGGGTAAGAATACACATGGAAAGATCGGTAACGGTCTACTGACGTGCTTAATCATTATTTTAGAATACACTGGGTGTCATGAATGTATCCTCGGCTTATTTACAGGAGATTTTACAAGGTAGATTCGAATTAGCGTTGACTCAAGAAATGGCTATGGTAGGCCAACTAAAGACCGTTTCGGCGGGAGCTTATTTGATTCGCCCGGGGGAGTACATTCGTTCGGTCCCTATTATCATTGAGGGTTCCGTTAAAGTGATGCGTCCCGATCCGGAAGGGCGGGAAGCCCTTTTATATTACCTAGGGGGGTTGGATACTTGTGCGATGTCGCTTAGCTGTTGCTTTGCTACCAAACAAAGTCAGGTAACGGCCATCATCGAAGAAAATACCCGGCTGATTAGCATTCCGGTTGAAAAAGTTGAGGAGTGGATGTGCCGATTCACTACTTGGAAGCAGTTTGTGTTTCAGACGTACCAAAAACGATTCGACAGTTTACTGCAAACGGTCGACGAAGTGATCTTCCACAAACTTGACGAACGCCTACTGACGTATTTGCAAAAGAAAACGAGTAGTTGCGGCTGCTCAACCCTGTCGATTACGCACGAAGAAATCGCCCAAGAGATGGCTACTTCCCGGGAAGTCATTTCCCGATTGCTTAAGCAGATGGAAAAAACAGGGCTTATTAAACTCATGAGAAATAAAATTACAATCCTGTAGTTTTTTCAAGCGTATGTAACATTTGTCACGGAAGTCCGTAGACAGGGACGCGTCCTTTGCTTAAAAATCAAGTAAATGATGTCGTCTTTAGAACTAGCGGGCTATTCGGCCTCCGTGCTGATCGGAGTCAGTCTGGGATTGATTGGAGGAGGGGGGAGTATACTAACCCTACCGGTGCTGGTATATCTATTGGGAATCAATCCTTTTATTTCCACGGTCTACTCGATGTTTGTGGTCGGAACAACCGCACTGGTGGGGTCAGTGGGCTACATGCGTCAGCATCAGGTCGACTATAAAGCTGCGGCTATTTTTGCTCTTCCCTCGTTCCTGGCCGTTTTCCTAACGCGAAAGTACCTAGTGCCCGCGATTCCTGACCCGCTTATCATCCTACCTACGTTCATACTCAGCAAAAACGTAGCCTTCATGATTCTGTTTGCTATAGTTATGCTGGTCGCTTCGTATAGTATGATCCGTCAAGCCGATGCCTCTCCCAACGAACTACCACTCTCATTTAACGGGAAGCTCCTAGCCTTTGAAGGAATTTTGGTGGGAATACTAACCGGCATTATTGGAGCGGGAGGTGGTTTTTTGATCATTCCAGCCCTGGCTTTATTGGCTCACTTACCCATGAAAACGGCCGTGGGTACGTCCTTGCTCATCATTGCTCTCAATACCTCAGTAGGCTTCATCAGCGGGATTTCTATGGTTCCCATTGACTGGTCTTTTTTATTACTATTCACTGCTTTCGCAATCGGGGGTATTTTCCTTGGAATGTATCTAGCTCAGTTCGTATCAGGCGAAAGACTGAAAAAGGCCTTTGGCTGGTTTGTACTTCTCATGGGGCTTTACATCATGGTTCGTGAGATGAGCTTATAAAGCAGAGATCGCTTGAATGTACGCAACACTTTTTTCCTTGACTAATTACGTTTGTTATGTTTTTTCAACACATCTATGACCAGACGCTGGCCCAGGCTAGCTATTTGATCGGTTGCCAAAAGAGCGGTGAATCGATCGTAATTGATCCCAAACGGGATGTGGACACGTACCTGGAGATTGCCAAGCAAAAGGGTCTCCGCATTACGCATGTCACCGAAACCCATATTCATGCGGACTTTCTATCGGGCTCGCGTGAGTTGGCTGCTCTTACGGGTGCGACCCTGTATCTATCCAACGAAGGAGGACCGGACTGGCAGTACGAGTTCGACCACATCGGAATACACCATGGAGACGTCATTAAGGTTGGTAATCTAAATCTGGCGGTTATTCATACGCCCGGTCATACGCCCGAAAGCATTAGTTTTCTACTGACGGATACTCCCGCTTCCCCCCATCCGGTTATGTTTTTTACGGGCGATTTTGTGTTCGTAGGCGATGTGGGACGTCCTGACTTACTAGAAAAAGCGGCCGGATGGGTTGGTACGCAGGAAATCGGGGCAAAGCAATTACTAGACTCCCTGTCCAAGTTCAGTAACCTGCCTGACTTTGTGCAGGTCTGGCCGGGCCACGGAGCCGGCTCCGCTTGTGGCAAAGCTTTAGGGGCCGTACCGAGCACGACCGTTGGTTACGAGAAATTACGCAATTGGGCTTTACTACAGGCTGATAATGAGCAAGATTTTGTCCGCTCCCTGCTAAGTGATCAGCCCGAACCACCCCGCTACTTTGCTCAGATGAAGAAGCTCAATAAGGTAGATCGTTCCTTACTTAAAAGTGTTCCTACGCCCCGAAAATTAACATCCGAAGAAGTTATTCAAGCTCTGGAAGCGGGAGTAAAGCTCATTGATACGCGTAGTAAAGCCCACACTGCGGAAGGATTTGTGCCGGGTAGTTTAACGATTCAGGGTAATAATGCTTTCGCCACCTGGATGGGCTGGTTGATGGATTACCAGGAGCCGTTTATGTTGGTGGCAAACGACCACCAGATCGAAGACTTAACCCGGATGCTCATGCGAATCGGTTTGGATGACATCTTTGGTTACGTGACGGATGTCTCCGCATTAGGCATTCCTTTAGAGAAAGCCGATATCATTGATCTGGATACGTTTAAAACGTATGTCAATCGCGGAGATGCTCAGATTCTGGACCTACGTGGTGCCTCAGAGTACCGAAACGGGCATGTCCCAGGAGCGGAACATCTCTTCATAGGCACCTTACCTGAGCATTTGGATGAAGTTAGTCGGGATAGACCCGTCATCATCTACTGTCAGGGCGGTGATCGGGCCACCATTGGGTATTCGTTGTTACGGGCCAAGGGTTTTACGAATGTCCGTAGCTATGCCCCCAGTATGAATGAATGGGTAGCTCAAAACAATCCCGTGGCGACGTTATCGGTGCCCATGTAAAAGAGTGAAAACAAGAAGAAAGGGCGATTTTGGAGATTCTATGCTCAATAGAGTTGCAGCGAATGGAAGAGGCTACTATTGAAGGGGCGGCCGATCCTAAAACTAACCCTTTCGCATCAATCCTGAGGTTAGAAATGCTCGGGACTCGTTTACGCGTGAAGACCACTTTAAAATTAACTATCTACTTATGAATTTTATTGATTGGATTAGTCAGCCTTGGCCTTGGTACGTAGCCGGCCCGCTGATTGGACTGACCGTACCCGCCTTATTGTTGCTAGGTAACAAGTCATTTGGGATTTCCTCTTCGCTACGACACGTTTGTGCCGCTTGCCTGCCGGCAAAGGTTCCCTTCTTCCACTACGATTGGAAAAAAGAAGCCTGGAATTTGTTTTTCGTGGGAGGGGTGTTCCTGGGTGGCATTCTGGCAACACAGTTTTTAGAGAATACTCAAGCCTTTAAGCTAGCACCTGCTACCCAGGCGGCCCTGCGTGCCTACGGCATCAAGGACTTTTCTGGCCTGATGCCTGCTGATTTATTTGCCCCGCAAAATCTGTTTTCCCTCAAAGGACTATTCTTTTTCGTTATCGGGGGCTTTCTCGTCGGTTTTGGCACGCGTTGGGCCGGTGGATGTACCTCCGGCCACGCCATTATGGGGCTATCAAATCGGCAGTGGCCTTCGCTGGTAGCTACTTGTTGTTTCATGGTGGGTGGTTTTACCATGACCCATCTCTTTCTGCCTTACCTTTTTAAATTCGTAAACTAAGCCATGGCTACTTCACTGACCAATAGAATTTCTACCCAAAGCCCAGACGACTCCCTGAAATCGCAACTTAGTACGAGGAAGCCCCGTAAACTGGATTCAGGACTGCTAAACTATCTCATCGTGGGTACGCTCTTTGGAATCGTCTTTGTTAAGGCGGAAATCATTTCCTGGTTTCGAATCCAGGAAATGTTTCGAGTGGACTCTTTTCATATGTACGGCGTCATTGGTAGTGCCATACTCGTCGGAATGGGGTCAGTTTGGCTCATCAAGCGATTTAATATTAAAACCAGGCAAGGTGAAACGGTGACTATCGCTCCTAAAACCTTCCACAAAGGACAAATCTACGGGGGATTGATCTTTGGCATGGGATGGGCACTGACGGGTGCTTGCCCGGGACCACTCTTTGCTCAAATAGGTAGTGGCTTTTTAATAGTAGGGGTCACTTTGCTGAGTGCCATTGGAGGTACTTGGGTATACGGCTATTTTAGAGACGACCTGCCTCACTAAAAATTTGAAACCGTTTTGCTCCTTAATCCGAACACCCTAAGCTCAGCACTTCATCTACGCTAGCAGAGCCCACAAATTCGGTCGCTCCCCGGCTGTAGTTAGTCACTTTTTTGCCTTTCAGGGTACAGGGATAAGCTATTGTTCTAAATAATCCCTTGCAAAGGCTACCCAATCCCTGATTGACGGATCCAAATACACATCGGGTTGAATGCCAATGTTATCGATGGGGTAGTCCGGCAACCGTAAGGCTCGATACGTGGGCATGAATAATTGATAGGGAGGGCAATCAAAGTCAATTAGATAGGCATTTCCGTAATCCAAGGCTCCGTAGCTGGGGGTGCCGAGCACCTTGACTTTTTTACTTTGCTTGGCAATAAATAAAAAATATTCCGCCGAACTGCCCGTGCTTTTATTGGCAAGAATAACAATCTGCTGAGGACTTTTAAGAGCTACGGTTAGGGTATCTATAAAGAAAGATTTTCCGGTACTGGTAAAGTTTACAAACCTTCCCAAATTTGCCTTTAATGTCTGAATCTGTTGATCCATTTTCTGCGTTGGCGTATCCTTACCCAGGCTTTTTTTATACGTTTCTAAATTATTAATATACGTTTGAGTAGCCAGAAATTCGACTCCGGTATGGCGTATGAATTTTCCTGAAATGTAGGGGAGTAGTTTTTGGTAGGCATCCGTCGTACCGCCGGGATTGCCCCGCAAGTCAATGATCAGGTTTTGACTGGATTCCAGTAAGGCGGTCTGTTCGGTAAGTAGCTGATTAATCGTCTCTAGGTGCTGGTACTCAAAACTAGGTAATCTCAAAACTGAGGTCTTTTCTGATACTTTTTTGAAGTAAAAACCTTCCAGTTCTTTGCGACGGCTTTCGATCTGGACGTTGTCGATGCGGGGTTTGGGCGTTTGTTTCGTCAAGACTACCTGGATTTGCTCTAAAAACAAAAGGGCTCCATAAAAGCTTTGATACTGTCCTTTCTGAATGGATCGATCCATCAAGGCGTACGTAAAGCTACCATCGGTAAGCAACTTGAATTTAATGTCTTTCGGTCTCCAGGCATTGGAGGCAGACTCAAGGATGAACCCGATGTACTCGTTAGCAGGGGTCTTCTTTAAACCAACCTTGTATCCTGGCATGGTATAAACGCCTTCCAGACTGTCCGACGTGGTTTGTAGATTTTTCTCAAATTCCTTTAAATCAATCGTCAGTTTCTCGCTAAAGGTACGAGTAGCCGCTGCGAAGGGAGTGCCATTCGCTCCCACCCAGAGATGCGGATCTTTGAAAAAATCCGTATAGGCTTTCAATACACGCGGGCAGCCCTTCGCGTCCCTGCCCTTTGCCTGTTTATGAAGCGTTTGCTTCAGACTTTGATAGAGGGAGGAGTCCTTGGTTTTACTCGAAAAACCAGGGTATTCGCGTTCTACTTTGAGCACTAACTTTTTCAACGCTTGCGTACAGGGGCACTGGAGGGGTTGGGCTTGGAGGGGTAGGGTAAGTAGTACTAAAAGGGCAGACAGGTAAAGTAATGGTTTCATCGGGATACAAATCAGTTGTCGGGCAAAGGTAGGCGGGGCTGATTTGCTGAAATTGTAAAAATGGAAACCCTTTAGATAAAGAGCCAAAGGTATTCCTGATCGGTGTCTACCTTTTTAAAGAAAGTATAAGGGCTTACGGAAGTAAATTGCTTAAAATCTTTGATGAGGTGAGACTGATCGTAAAACAAGCTTTCGTGCGAGAGCTCCGTTAAACTTTTCATATTTTTTTGTTTCGCTATAGCCGCTCTAAAGCGATGAATTTTGCGATATTCTACCGGGGATTTACCGACGACCTTGCTAAAGAGCTTACTGAGGTACTGCCTTGAAAAGCCATTTTTATGAGCAATGTCCTCTATTCTTTCTTCGGATTCAAGAGCCAAGATAACCTCTGTGATGGGTTGGAACGCTTTGATCTGTAGCTTTGAAAGCCAATACGCTTCCAACTTTTTTCGCTGAAGTATTCGATCTGAAGTCGCGAGAATCTCGGTCATATTAGGAATAAAATCAGGAAAGGGATTAAAATTGAGGGCGGTGTTTTGTTTAAAAAGCGTATGCGGATCCTCAATAAATTGATTGATTCCTAGGGGTTTAAAATAAATGGTTACTTCGAGTATGGGTCCATCGTAAAGTACTTCAATGGGCGTCGTATAACGGGAAACAAAGTTGGAGAGAACCGTTGGCTGAGCGGAGTGTCTAACGATGAGTTTATTTTCCCCCATTTCAATAGCTACGTCCTGACTTACGGAAACAATAAAGAAATTGTTAGGGAAGGTCCAATAATGAAGATTACTGGAATGTTCACTAGGGGAAATAAAGTAGTACCCCTCGATGTAGGGCCTTAAGGCCTCTAACGTAGGCCTATAGAATTCCAGGTTCATGGGATGCTTGGGTAAAGCTTGATCATAGGTAAATGCACTTGAACGAAAGAACTAAATAAAGATTCAAGCAACAGGATGAGATTCATCAACGAAAATTCAGGATGCGATCGGGCCACGCTGGTCGAGTCACGCTGACCGGATCATGTTGAGCTATCAATGGAAGATAAAGATAAGTATACTGGCGGCAAGTGGAAACTTATTCGTTTGGCCGTGCGTACCCGCACCAGTTACGTGTGCGAATTAAACGCTAGACTCTCTAAGGGAAGACGATGAACCAATTCAGTAAAGACGTCCTGAATCTTTTTTTGGGGTGTACTAAGAACAGATCCAATACAACAAATGGATTAGTTCACTGGCGTATATTTAAAACGACTTCTATATTCCTGCGGAGAATAACCATAGACTTGTCTAAACTGACGACCTACATTTTTAGTGTCCGTAAAGCCAAGATCCAAGGCAATATCAAAAATAGCCTGATCCGTCTCCAGTAACTTTTTAGAGAATTTTTCCATTCGCAAGTTCTGCATGTACTTGTAAATTGGAAAACCCACCGATCGCTGAAACCGAAGCTCTAACGTTCGACGGGAAAGGGGGAGTTGTTTGACTACATCTTCGACCTGGAGGTTTTTATCAATATTTTGGTGAATGAATTTCAAAGCCATAGCAATGGATTCATCCTGAGTAGCATAAATATCGGTAGATTGTCGCGTTACGATCTGAGTGGGTCGAACTACGATGTTATAAAACTTGTCCGTTCCATGTTTGATCATGGATTCCAGCAAACGAGCAGCTTCATAGCCACCTTTTTCCGCATCTGAGCAATACTGGAAAGCGGCGGATCGGAAATTTCGCAGAACATGCCATCATTATCCACGCCCAATACTGCTACATCCTGTGGAATACGAATGCCCGAGTGGCGGCAGGCCTCGGTGATATGCAAACCCAAACGATCATCACAGGACATGATGGCGATAGGCTTAGGTAATGATGTAAGCCACTGGCTCAACGCACTGGGCTTGTAATACCATAACTCTTCACTGCTTTCTTCCTGATTTTCGAAGTAATGGACGGAGTATCCCACCTGATGCAATCGCTCTTCAAAACCTTGCGATCGTTCACGGGACCAAACGATGTGTTCAAAACCATAAAAGGCAAAATGTCGAAAGCCCTTACGAAGAAAATAATCGGCTCCCATTGCTCCCGCCTCGCGGTGTGCCCCTGTGATATTAGGGATCTGGGTGAAACGTTCTTTAAAATCCTGAGCAATGGTTGGAATACCTGACTTTATAATGGTACCAATGCTAGAATCATTATAAAGCTGACCAATGATGCCGTCGGCTCCCCATTCTTTGGCCCAATCAAGAATGCCTTCCATGCCCAGCGTCTCCCGATTGTAGAGGGGCATGAGGCAAAAAATCCAAGGACCTTTCTCCCGGGAATAACGGGTAATGCCTTTGAGTAATTCTTTGCTATATTCTTCGGAAAAATCGATCAGTAAAATGATTTTGTACATAGCGAAGCAGGAGCGATTTAGTAGCCGATCGCAGGGGTAGAGCTGACCAGGGCTGCTGCTCCCAGAACACCACTATTTTCATCATCAGAAGGGAGAATCAGAAGGCGACGAAGGGTTTCTGAGTACGAAAAATCCGATAAGTGAGCCCGCATCGAAGGTTCAAAAAAGGCAAAGGCTTTAGAAATGGACCCCCCCATTAGGATAATCTCGGGGTCGTAAGCATATAAAATTGTTTTAATAGCCTGAGCCAGATGCCGACCGAATTCCACCCAGAGCATCAACGCACGAGGATTACCGATTGTAGCCAGTTCATACGCTTCTAATGGAGTGATTTGGTGGAGATCCGTGAAAAAGGCGGCCGAACAGTAGTACTCTAGGGTTTGATCCAGATAACTCAGCATGCCAATTTCCCCGGCTCCGCAATTAGATCCCATATACAACTCACCGTTCAGTATGAGACCACTTCCCAACCCCGTCCCTGTGCACAGACCAAGAGCCGAAGAATAGGTACGGGCAAGACCATATTGATACTGCCCGAGTATAAAGCAGTTGACATCATTATTAATCCAGACGGGAAGATTCAACGCTTTTTCCAAAATGTCTTTTAACGGTACTTCCTCCCAGGAGGGAATATTAGCGACCTGATAGACAATGCCTTTTCGCACATCCACGACCGAAGGTACTCCAATGCCAATACCCTCAACCGGGTATTGGCATAAAGGACGAATCAGGTCGATGAGCTGAGATAAGGTATGCGTAAGAGAGTCTTTTTGCTTCAGTATATGGCGGCGGAGGGTGTGTACTTCACCCCCGTGCACAAGACCTGCCCGGATATTCGTTCCTCCCAAATCAACGCCAATCCTCATGAATACTATCGATTACTTGTTTTCTTCAACTCGGCTTCTTTACGGGCTTTGTACTCCTGAAATCGGTTGCGATATTCTTCTTTCTGCTGAGGCGTATTGCGTTTCTGATACTCCGCCGGAAGCTCTAGTCGTTCGGCGGGTAACTCAGGATCGTGATCTACCAGCCTGTTTTTGCCTTTGGCATTTTTGATGAGTTCAAAAGCATCGTATTTCTCACCCGTTACGGCATAGGATTGATACGTCAAGTTATCCTGACTTACCTGAATGGTTTGAAAAAGCTGAATATTCGAGGCCGCCCGGTTCATCCAGTCCTGCAAGCCAATCTCGTACATTTTTGGCCCACTCACGGAAACGACATAAATAGGTCCATCGGGTTGTTTCCGACTTTTTCCCAAGGGCATATTTAATCCCCGACCATAGGTGTGGTCATGGCCCTGTAAAACCAGATCTACACCGTATTTGCGGTAAATGGGTTCCATGCGGTCTCGCCACTCATCATTGTCCCGCCCTTTGGACGTAGAATACACGGGGTGATGGTGCATAACAATGGTCCAGCGATTCGGATTGGTTTTAAGGACATCCAGCAGCCAGTTGGCCTGTTTTTCCAAAACTACGGAATCCAGTAAAGCTCCCTGTGAATCCAGTGAGATGAAACGAGTTCCTTGGTAATCGATATAATACGCCGTTTCCGTTAATCCCTGTGGACCGTTTTCGGGCAGTACAAAAGATGGCCGCCAGTGATAAGATACCCGGCGATTCCCATTTTCCATTTTGAAATATTCGTGGTTGCCCGGCACAGCCAGCGTAGGGATCATACCGTTAATCCAGCCGCCCGCTTCGAACCACTCACCCCATTGCCAGTCCGTGTTCGAAGAGTTGATCAGGTCCCCGGCGTGCAAAATGAGCTGGACGTTGGGCAACTTGGAATAAGCTCCCCGAATGGCCCGCGACCAAAGCGAACGAATGTCATTCTGAGCATCCCCAAAATACAGGAACGAAAACGGAGCCGGTTTATCTTGAGCCGTTGTGAAGTGAAACCACTCGCTCCAATGCGTACCGTCACCTACCCGATACGCGTACTGGGTAGCGGGTTTAAGATTTGTAAAGTGAACCGAGTGGTAATGCACGGTTTTCCCTTCCAGGACCACTCGCTCGGTTTGAGCATCAATGGTTTGGGCCTTGGCAACCATATCGGGTGAGGCATCCGCTTCAACAATCGCCGCTACTGATTTGATCACGGTTGAATCCGTCCGCCAGTTAATGGATTGTGAAGTGGCCACATTTCCCTGATAACCCATGATCAGACGATCGGGGAAAGCTGTTGGCGTATACGATTTGTGCTCCTGAGCCTGAGCTATCGATACAGACAGAAGGGAAAGAAGACAAGCTTTTTTGAGCATGATGAAATAAGTTAGGGCATCTGGGCAAGGGCACGCCGAAGTTCAGTAACGTGGTCCGTCTGAATGCAATCCACGCCACAAGTCACGGCTTTTTGGTACCAGAGAAGGGTATCTTTATGATCTAATAAATCGACAAAAACCAGAATATGATGTGTATGCAGTTCGGCCACTAAGGCAGGGGTCAGTAATTCCGCAGCAACATCAAAGGCATAAGGTTTCAAACGTTCGGCTTTTTCCTGCCAGTTACCCATTTTTGGAAAGGAGGGCATGAGCCGAAGACTTGAATCTTCCTGCTTTAACTGGGCCAGGTACGCATCGCTTCCGTAAAAAATCGCCTCTTTTTCAAGGTTGTATTTTTTCAGTACGTGAACTAGGGGCCGCGGCTCTACCGCCTTGCAGTCTACGTACAATTTCGCTTTAGTAGGATGATCGGCATTCCAGCGGGTGACCAGCTGACAGACTTCAGCAAGCGTAGGAATGGGCTGTTTAAAATCCGGCCAGCCTTTCCCCGCCGGAATGGATTTCAGTTCTTCCCAGGTATGATCGGAGACTGGCCCACTCGCCTTTGTTGTTCGATCTAACGTTCCGTCATGC
>NZ_JBMDWJ010000168.1:0-5015 GCF_048595215.1 Siphonobacter sp. | reverse complement strand
CGCCCAGGAAGACCGAGTAGATTTGCTCATCGATGGTGAATTCCGCACCTTTTACTTCAATTTTACGTATAAAGCCTTACGGGATGCCCGCGGAGCCACTTATGGCATCATTAATACCGCAACGGATGTTACCGCCCAGGTCAATGCCCGGCAACAGCTGGAAGAAACCGAGCAGAACTTACGCGACGCCATTGAACTGGCCGAACTAGGTACCTGGAGTCGTAATCTCAATACCGGAAAGATCAGTTGCTCCAGCCGCATCCAGCAATGGTACGGATTTACCGAAGCCGAAACGGACGTTGAAGCGTTTATGGCAGCGGTGCATCCGGAAGACCGACACCAGGTACTGGATCTGATTTCTCAAGCCGTAGTTTTCCGGAAATCCGATCATTATTCGGCGGAATATCGGGTTGTAAACCTGCAAACGGGCGAGGAGCGGATTGTTCAGTCTCAGGGAAAAGTAACCTGCGACTCACAGGGAAAACCCTACCTACTGAGTGGAACGTCACGGGATGTGACTTCGCAGAAGCAGGCATCTCTTGGGCTAGAACGACTCGTTTCCCAGCGTACCCAGGAATTGCAGCAGGCCAATGAATTGTTACAGCGTTCCAACCGGGAACTGGAACAGTACGCGTACGTAGCCTCGCACGATTTACAGGAACCGCTACGGAAAATTCGAATGTTCTCAGGGATTATCCGGGAAATGAACGATTTACCCGAACGAGCCCGAAATCCGCTGGCCAAAGTCATCCACTCGTCGGAACGCATGACGCTACTGATTCGCGATTTGCTTGAGTTTTCCCGACTCCTGAAAGTCGATCGCGTGCTGACGTCTACGGATTTGAATACCATTGTCCAGAATGTGATTACGGATTTCGAACTCGCCATTCAGGAAAAGTCGGCTACGGTGGAAGTGGGAACTTTGCCCACGGTGAATGCCGAGTCGCTGCAAATGAATCAGCTGTTTTACAACCTGCTGAGTAATGCCCTCAAGTTTACCAAGGAAGGCGTACCGGCCCGGATCAGCATTACCTGCCAGCGTTTGTTACCCCAGGAAGCACAGACCTACGCTCTGCCCGAAGGGGCGTATTATGACATTCAGGTACGCGACAACGGTATTGGTTTTTCGGAGAACTACAAAGATCAGATTTTCGAAGTCTTTAAGCGACTGCACACGCGGGAAGTCTATCCTGGTTCGGGCATTGGCTTGGCGTTGTGCCGGAAAATCGTTCAGAATCACGGGGGCTTGCTGTACGCCGAATCGGAGGAAGGGCAGGGATCTACTTTTCACGTAATCCTTCCTGATCCTTCGGGAACATTCCACTCGTCGTCGATTTCTTTTTAAGCGGAAAATTCACGAATGAAGAGCACGGTGGCACCGGTTTTTTAGTATACTGGGTATAAATCAATACCACGAGACTATGGAAAATGCTGAAAAGAAAATCGACCCCAATCAAACCAAGCACCAACAAAATCCCAGCTTGTCCTCGGGTAAAGGTGATGGCGATGTCTACCATGAAAACCAACGGGTAGAAGTAGAAGAGGAGGGCGAACGTCCGGAAAAAGAACCGCTGGGTGGATTGGAAGTTATCCCAAACAAGCCGAATGTATCCTATACGGCTAGTGATGAGGAAGGTGATATCATCCGTCAGGAAAAAGAAAATAATCGGTAGGATCTTGAATTCCGTCTCAAGCGGTTCGCATCGTCCTAACCTTCCTAATAAAAAAACCTCGTACAAACGTGTACGAGGTTTTTTGTTATAAACTAACCACGGCCCGTTCTTCCTGTCGCAGCATTTTGGCGGGTACCACTTTCTGAATTTCCTCAGACAAAGCCGCTACTATTTTCTCTTTGAGGTAATTACGGCTGGTAACCAGACCGACTTCCCGCACGGGAGCGGGTGTCTGGAAGTACCGAATCAGTTCAAGTTGATCTTCCGTGAAATCCTGGGTTGCCAGTTCGGGCAGAATGGTCATACCACCCGATGTATTCACCATTTTCTTGAGTGTTTCCAGGCTACCTGCTTTGTATTCGATCTGGTGAAGATCGGCCGCCTGACGGGTCAGCTGGCAGAGGTGCTCAATCTGTGAACGCAGACAGTGACCTTCTTCCAGCAGCCAGAGTTCGTTAGGGTCCAGCTCCTCGGGAACCGCGTATTTTTTGTAGTACAGCGAATGCTCGGGTGAAACGTACACGAGTAGCTCTTCGTAAAACAGCGGATATTCCTTGAGCATATCATCCTGAAAAGGCGTAGCCATCAGACCAATGTCGAGTTGTCCATTTTTCAGCTGTTCAATGATGCTTTCCGTATTCTGTTCGGTAATCTTCAGCCGAATATCGCTGTAGGTAGTCAGAAACTGCTTCAGAAACAAAGGAACCAGGTACGGAGCAACTGTGGGAATGACGCCCAGACGAACCTCACCAGCGAGTTCATTCTTGCGTTCGTCAACGATGCCTTTGAGTTTTTCGCAGGATTGTAACACGTGTCGGGCCTGCTGTACAATCAACGCACCGATCTCGGTGGGCTGGGTGGGCTGCTTCTTGCGGTCAAGCAGTTGTACTTCCAGTTCGTCTTCCAGCTTCTGAATTTGCATACTCAGCGAAGGTTGCGTAACCGAGCAGGCATCGGCGGCTTTTCCAAAATGACCGTAGTCAGCAATGGCCACCAAGTATTCGAGTTGTGTGATCGTCATTAGAAAAACTTATTCTTTCTTCAGAATAATTGATTTGTATGATGGAGTAAAGTTGGCTTGTTTTGCAGCCGAAACCAAATAAAACATTTCCGGGATCGTCCTTTTCTAGTATTGCAAATTAGTCAATTGATTAGGATTATTCAAAGGAAAAATTGTTTTTATTGTTACTGTAATTCATTACTAAACCATCTTCTTCTCATGGCAAATGGTATGCTGGGCTTAGGTGCCCAATTCCCAGAATTCAAGAAAACTGCCGTTGTATCTCTCGAAAAAGGCAACGAATTTTATGACATCACGAGTGAAGATCATAAAAACGCTGGAAAATGGCTGGTGCTGTTCTGGTGGCCTAAAGATTTCACGTTCGTATGTCCCACGGAAATCGCTGCTTTTAACCAGAAAGCTTCTGATTTCGCGGATCGCGATGCTTTGTTGATCGGTGCTTCTACGGATAGCGAATTCGTTCACTTGGCTTGGCGTAAAAACCATGACGATCTGCGTGATCTGAAATTCCCCATGCTGGCGGATACGTCAAAGTCACTGGCGGAAGAGCTGGGCATCCTGACTGCTGACGAAAAAATCGCTTACCGCGTAACGTATATCGTTGATCCCCAAGGTATCGTTCGTTTCGTAGCCGCTAACGACCTGAACGTAGGTCGTAACGTAGACGAAGTACTGCGTGTACTCGACGCTCTGCAAACCGACGAACTTTGCCCCTGCAACTGGGTAAAAGGCGAAGAAACGATCAACGCCTAAGTCCAGGTCATATTTCAAAAGTATTTAATAACCCTGGTGAGTCAATCGTCAGGGTTATTTTCTAAGAGGCCACGCCTCTTTTCCCAAAACCCAACAAGCGTATGTTTGGCATTGCATCTGAAACCAAAAAGAACTTACTCGCTGAGATTAAATTGCCCGAGAGCTTCGAAAGCCTCTGGCTCGACCGTCTGAACGCGACCGATCACCGATACTTGAAGGACCTGCGTATCAACGTACAGAACGTTCTGAAGTCGCAGAATCTGACTAAGAAAGAAACGCTGTTGATGGCTCTTGGTGTGGCCATCAATGAGAAAAGTCAGGCTGCCGTCATTGAAGCCATCGAATCCGCTGCGAAAGCAGAAGGAGCGGAAGATAAAGAGATTCAGGAAGTAGCGGCTTGCGTTTCTTTGATGAACGCCAATAACGTATTCTACCGTTTCCGCCACTTCATGGATTCCGAAACGTACAATACGATGCCCGCGGGTATCAAAATGAGCATCATGGTGAATCCGGTACTGGGCAAGGAGTATTTCGAACTGTTGAGTCTGGCTATTTCGGCCATCAACGGTTGTGAAATGTGCGTAACTTCCCACGAAGCCAGTGTTCGTCAACACGGAGCCAGCCATGCCCGCGTATTCGATGCTATTCGTCTGGCGGCGATTTTCAAAAGCTTCCTGACGTTATTGTAAGAGTTGCCGATTCAGTTGTTGAAGCCATAGATCCCGGCTCTGGCAGGTCCAATGACTATCGCCCGGTTGGTACGCAGCAGGCCCCAGCGGCCGCACGAGTCGATACGCGTCTACTACTTTTAATTTCAGTCGTGGATCCGACTGAATTCGTTCGATCAGGTGATTATAGCGGCCCAGGTAATTGGCCGCTATAGTTGTTTTATTAGGGATGATGCTCAGGTACACCTCATCAAAACCCAGCGAATGGTACTTCTCGTAAGTCTGGTTCAGATGAGTAATGAGCGTACTGATTTCTTTATCGCTGACGGGATTAAAGTTGGAATTAATCACTGTTGAATCCGTATCCAGATTTAAGAGTAAATGCTGATGATCGGGCGTAATCGTCGTCATCGAATGAACCCGATTGAAGAAGGTCAGATTCATCCAGGCCTTAAATTCACGCAGGCGTAAGAAAATGGGCCAGTTGAACAGTACATTATCCAGTCGTTCTTCGGGGTAGGTAAGTCGTACATCCTTAGGCCCCGTCATAAACTCGTCGAAATCGGCCCGGTACGAATGCGTTTTTTCGACGGGTTTGACCGGCTCCGGGCTCAATACAAAGTTACTGACCGGCGTCGCCAGGTGTTCCCGGAAATGCCGCTCGACCGATTCAATCAGCAAAACATTACGGACGGACGTATCCAGGTGAATGGTCGTATGATCGTTCCAATGCGTATACGTATAGGTACGGGTCTGAAAATCCTGAGCATCCACCGAGCCGGGTTCCATGAAGCTATCGCCAATGGCGTACAGAGCCACGGGGGCCTGGGGCCTAGGATTACTAAATAATTTCCGACACGATTCACGAACGGCTTTAAACGCCGCCAGATTGGTAAATCG
>NZ_JBMDWJ010000167.1:0-1576 GCF_048595215.1 Siphonobacter sp. | reverse complement strand
TCGTCGTCGGTATACCACATCGGACAGTTTTCGATACCAATCTTTACATTGTGTTCTTCGGCCACTTTCACAATCGCGGGCCAATGTTCGGCGAAGAGCTTGAGGTTCTCCGTGATCGTCAGCTTCGGATTTCGCCCGATGAACGTGTTTACCACCGGAATACGCAACTGAGCCGCCGCCCGAATGATTTTCTTGATATGTTCCCGGTAGAACTCCGCTTTTTCCGGATCGGGATCGAGCGGGTTGGGATAGTAGCCCAGACCGGAGATCGAAACGCCGTATTCTTTGGTGCGGTTGCGGATCGTAGCAATGGTTTGGGCGTCTAGATCATCTACATCAATGTGGGTCACGCCCGCGTATCGGCGTGCTTCGGAATTTTCCTTTGGCCAGCACATGATTTCCACACATTTGAATTCGTGCTGGGAAGCAAATTTCAATACGTTTTCGAGGTTATAATCCGGCAAAATGGCCGATACAAAGCCGAGGTCGAGCATTCGTTGGTTATTGGTTTATCGTTGTAAGTTGATGGGCTGAGTGAGTATCAAAAAGAGCCGTCGAGATTTACACTCACTCCTTCTATTATTCACTCATTCAAAATTGAACTCGTTGAGCTAGTACCGATGCGTCGCACGCCCATAGCCTGCAAGTGGCGTACCTGCTCCAGCGTGCGGATACCTCCCGAAGCTTTAACGGCGACGTTCGGACCGATGTGATCAAGCATGAGTTGTAAGTCTGCCAGCGTGGCTCCCTGCGATTGAAACGAACCATCGGGTTGTTTGACGTATCCGAAACCCGTGGAAGTTTTGACAAAGGCCACGCCAATTTCCGTACAGATTTCGCAGAGTTTGATTTTATAGGCATCGGCAGGAAGAAAATCGTTTTCAAAAATGACCTTTAAAAGGGCTTCCTGCTGCTGACAAGCTTCCTGAACGGCCTGAATTTCCTGCCGAACGTAGGTCCAGTCTTCACTCAGTACTTTTCCGATATTCACCACCATATCAATTTCCGTAGCACCGTCCCGACAAGCCTGGATGGTTTCGGCTACTTTTACCGCCATGGCATTACTGCCGTGCGGAAAGCCAATTACCGTACAGACGCCTACATGGCTACCCGCTAACCATTGGGCTGCCCTGGAAACGGCATAAGGTTTAATGCAAACCGTGGCCACATCGTATTGAATCGCCAGCCGACAACCGGCTTCCAGTTCGGCATCCGTCAGGGTAGGGTGGAGTAGGGCATGATCAATCAGCTTGGAAAGGACGGACATGGATCGTTGGTAGTTGATGGTTAATCGTTATTGGTTGTTGAGACGAGATCCTCAGTATTGAATCAATACTCAGACCTAAGGAAGGTTAGCGTCTACGAAAAAGTCCGTAGGACTGGCCCATCTACCAGCCTCGGATTTCAATCCGGGGCTGGTAGAGAAATAATAGAATGAGTACAGAAAAATACAGATGTAATGTATAATCAATGACGCCTCCCCTCCATTCTATCATTCACTCATTACTTCAGGCATTTACCGCCATTCGCTCCGCACTAATTTTCTCGATAATCTTCTCCGCGTGGATGCGGGAAT
>NZ_JBMDWJ010000166.1:0-3681 GCF_048595215.1 Siphonobacter sp. | reverse complement strand
TCCTCTAGCCGGGCTACTGGGTTAATCCATGCCTCACCGCCGTGCCTCAGTAGCCTAAGTAAAAAGTACTAACGTTCGAAACGTTAGGTCTGACACCAATGAAAGGTGGCTGATACTGAATGTTCTACTGAAAATTACTTTAGTCTGTGAAGCCTGCTCCCCTGAAACGGTAACATTTGGGGTGTTAATTTCTTAAAATGGAACGTATAGTCTCCTACGAATACTAATGGAACGAAATTTACCCCAGTAGACCTGATGAATACGAACACTGATCCTTCTGTAATGAATGAATCCGGCCCGCGTCCCGTGGTTTTACTGGTCATTCAGGAACGCGTAAACGTTGATACGGAGACGCAAGAAACGGGTCGCGTAACGGTAACTAAACGCGTTCACGAACACGAAGAACGCGTGGAGCTTCCACTTACGCAGCAACAAGTTAAGGTGGAACGCGTAGCGATCAATCAATACATTGATACGCCTCCAGCGGTACGGTACGAAGGAGAAACCATGATCGTACCGGTGGTAAAGGAAATCCTTGTTAAACGTCTGGTACTAGTGGAGGAAGTGCGTATTACTAAAGAAGAAGTACAGACTACTACTCACCAGCCCGTTATGCTGCGGCAGGAAGAAATTGTAATTACGCGTAGTACTGGTCCGGAAGCATAGGTTTCGATTCATCGGTAAAGAATTCCATCACAACCCAAATTGAAGAATCATGTCAAAGACTGTCATTGGCCTGTTTGATACGGCCCTTCAAGCACAAACGGCTGCTGCTCAACTCATCCAACGCGGATTTTTAGAAGAAAACGTAGATATCTCAGCTTCAGCTACGGGTAGCGTAGACGCTACGACTACCGCACACGAAAGCGATAACGATACAGGCATCGGCAATTTCTTTAAGTCGCTTTTTGGTAGTGATACCGATGATGCCGACAAATATTCACACGTAACCCGTCGGGGTTCGATTGTCACGGTACACAATGCATCGGATGTACAGGCTCGTCTGGCGTCGGATATTCTGGATGAACACGGAGCCGTGGATATCGACGAAAAAGCCAATGAATACGGTTACGTAGCCACAACGGCTACTGGTTCAACGCCCTACCCAGCTGACTATCAACCTACGGAAGATTCATTAACGGTTGATCCCTTACAACCTCATTCAAACGCTGACATTGTGAGGGATGAATTTACTGCCGACAACCAGGCTGCTTCTGCCAAGGTCATTGAAGAAAACCTGCAGGTAGGCAAACGTAGTATTGAAACGGGTGGAGCCCGCCTCCGCAGTCGTATCGTGGAGCAACCTGTAGAAGAAAACGTCCGTCTGCGTCAGGAACGCGTGGTAGTAAACCGTACCCCCGTAGATCGTCCGGCTACTGATGCGGATTTTGCAACGTTCCAGGAAGGCCAAATCGATGTAGTTGAACACGCCGAAGTACCCGTTGTTTCGAAAGAAGCCCGCGTCGTGGAAGAAGTCACCTTAGGCAAAGAAGTGGATGAGCACGTAGAAACCGTCCGTGATACGGTCCGTCATACGGAAGTAGACGTTGACACGTTGAATACAAATGAACGTGGGGTGTCTCGTAATCTCTAACAGCCTGCAAATGATGTACAGGATTAATTCAAAAAAGGCTAACCAAACGTGTTAGCCTTTTTTGGGTCCAGTGAACCTTAAACCCGAAGTATGGAAGCCATTGCCCAAACGAAAACGAGTCCGCGTACCTGGGAACAAACCGTTGCCAGCTTAACCCGACTTAGTTATTTAACCAAAGGAATATTATATGGCTGCGTCGCCCTCTTTGCCATCCAATTTGCCCTGGGGCAACGAGGCCCGGATCCCGGACGAAAAGCCGTTTTACAGGAATTCATCAAAACCGATGTGGGGGCCGTTGTGCTGGTTTTAATGGCCCTATCCTTAGCGGGGCACACCGTCTGGCGGATGGCTGAAATCTATTTTGATCCGTATAAGAAGGGCAAGGGTGTACTGGGCTGGATTTATCGGTTGAATTATTTCCTCAGCGGTCTTACGTATACAAGTCTGGGGATAACGGCCGTAAAACTTTTAATGGGGCATGCGGATGATCAAAATCAGAAGCAGCTTTGGGTTTCCAAGCTACTAATGGTCAAAGGCGGCGATTGGCTCATTATCCTCGTGGGTGTTTTTCTAATGCTCTGGGCGGGATTACAGATGTACAAAGGCTTATCGGGTACCGTTTATAAGAGTCTCAATAAAGAGGCTTTTCCCAGATGGTTCCATGGCTTTCTTTGGGTGTGTAATCTCGTAGGCTTTCTGACCGTGGGTGGCATACTGGCCTCTACGAGCTGGTACCTGATTAAAGGGGCCTGGAAAGAAAATCCGCACTGGGTCATGAATATGGATGATCTGATTAAATCACTGCAAGCTTTTCCCGGCGGCCAGTGGATTCAGATGACTACCGCTATTGGCTTAACCTGTATGGCGATTTTTATGCTGGCCATGGCCCGGTGTTTCCCCATCAAAACGACGTCTTCGCAGGCCTGTTAATTGCCCGTCTCCTGATGCGGAGCATCAACGGGTTTTGATTCGGGTGAGCCTTTTTGACGCAAGAAAATCGACAAGACTACAATGGAAAGTACGGAGAGAAACTCACTCTGCCAGTTTTGAAAGGATTGAAACCAGAATTCACTCGATCCCAGAAATTCACCTAAGCTCATCAAGTCGGCTTTCCCTTGTAGTCTCTGCTCTTCATTATGAGCTTGTACCCCACCAATGGCGTGTAGCACAAACGATAGTCCAAAGAGTACGAAAAAAGCCAGACTTAGGGAATTCTGATACAACTTGAGTATCCAGCCCCCTTTCCGGACGGGCCAGGGTGCTCCCGGACGGGTCGATGAAGGTTCACGGTCTACTTCCTCCTCTTCGGTCAGGCTTTTGGATTCGGACGAGCCCTTTTGGTACAATGATACCGTCAGCAACACATACAGGGCCATCTGGAGAAATTCGCTTTCCCAGTTTTCGAAGACTGAGTCTATGCAATGGCCGCTACCGAAGTACTGCCCTAGCGTAAGTGGGTTTTGACCGAAATCTTGTCGTTCGTTATTTAAATCCTGCCACCCGGTAAGCAGGTGAGCCAGCAAAGTAAGGAGGGTAACCAGGACAAGGATCAAGGACAATCCATTTTCCCGAAGAAACTTTTTCATGTATGACTAAAGTAACGGTTTAGACGCTGTACAAGATCAATAAAAAAGAATGCCAATTTTCTACCTAAGTGTACCGTTAAAAACTCACCTTTTGCTTAGCCCCCCTTTGCCTTTTGACCTTTCCGTACGCCCTAATCTGATTCAGACGTATATTCGTGCAAAAAAAGCTCGATGAAAGGTTTATTGACCCTTGCATTTCAATTCCTCTTCTTTCTTTCCTACGCTCAACAGAATCTGGTCCCCTACGTTCGCCCCCTGATTGGTACGGAGAAAATGGGCCATACCTTTCCGGGAGCCACGGTTCCCTTCGGAGCCGTCCAGCTTAGTCCGGATACGGATACCATTTCTTACGAACGCAACGGCAAGTACAATGGCGACGTGTACCGCTACTGTGCGGGCTACAAGTACGAAGACAAAACCATTGTGGGTTTCAGTCATACGCACTTTAGCGGTACGGGTCACTCGGATTTGGGCGATTTTCTGGTGATGCCTACGCAGGGA